>JAGWVT010000049.1 GCA_018970765.1 Actinomycetales bacterium | reverse complement strand
TGATGTAGCCGTTAGGGGCCGCATCTTTCGCATAAGACGACATGAAGGCGCTGTTGAGTTCACCCAGTGCAACACCGAGGAACGACGGAACTGTGTATGTGGCAGCGTAAATGCCTAGGCTCTTTACGCCCATAAATGACGCAATTAGCAGCCGATCGCTAGTGCCAACAATCCAATGCATCAAGGTGTGAGGAAGTAATGGCAAACTGGTGGCAAGTACTGCTTTTGTGGCGCTAGCAGCTGGACGCGTCTGAGCGAGACTGACAACCGCGAAAATCCAGCCGCAGATTGCGGTAACCAGTTCAATCATCATCCATGCAACCAGTCCGCCGTGTAGCACTAAAATGAAGGCAGCCTTTAATCCGGTGCCCAGTACCAGCAAAATCACGTTGCGTGAAATGAATGTTTCAAGTTGACCCCGGGAACGAGTCAGTGAGTTAAAGAAGGCCGAGTTGCTTGGGGTGAATGACGAAGTCATCAAGACCAGCGACAGCACCAGTGGTGATAGTCCATAAATATGCCACTCAAAAAGCCAGACTAGTAAGGCTAGGCCGACCCCTACTGCCGGGGAGATGAACCGCAAGAGCCAGCCCGTTGCATTTAGTGAGTCAGCATCTTCCTGAGCTGCGGCGCGAAACACTATTAGTTCTAGACCGAGTGCAAAAAGAGTTGACACCAAGAAAAGTAATGTTGTCGCTATATTGAGTTGTCCATAGAAGACTGGTCCGAATATGTGTGCCGTAGGCACAGTAATCGCCATTCCGAGTATGCGTCTAGCCCCCGCTATAGAGGCGTAGACAATTGCAGTGCCGGTTCGCGAATTGGCGAGTCGACTACGCATTAGGTTCCAATAGGCGCAAGAGAGATTCCCGGGACAGGTCAAAGTCAAGAACCTCGTCAAAATACGCTTGGGCACCTGTCGCTGATGCGTGTGTATCGAGTGAACTCAAGACTTTCGGCAAGTCAGCTGGCGATTCACATCTGCAGCCCGCGTTGTATCGGAAGATGTCATCGGAAACGGGTGCAGTTAAGTTCGTGACCACTGGGACGGCGTGACGGGCAAAAGTGGCAACTTTGCCGGAGGACCTTCCCATAAACCTGAGATTTTTGCCCAGTAGGGGGTGATTGGGTTCCTCCTGATAAAACGCCAGTCCACAGTCAATTCCAGCTAGAACATAGGCGAGATCATCCGGCGATACCGCACGATGCGACGAAAGAAATATTTTATTGTTGGCCCTCTGAAAATCTGGAGAAAGTGCCCTGAGCGCACTCTCAGTATTTGAGTAACGTTCGTGAACAAGCAGTACCCACCCATCCGGCCACTGATTCACCGATTCAAGAATCTCAGGAATCTTCGTCCACCTGGCCAGCGAGCCCATACTCATTACGACTCGAACGTCCCTGGGAATGCCTAAATCATCACGTAGGCGAGCTTCAGTCTTGGGCGGTCGTCCAGATGGTGCTACCGGTGTGACAACATAGTTGTCTGACCGAAGTTGATTCTGCTCGATCAGTATTGAAGCTCGCATTTCGTCTTGGGACATCCACCAGTCGACATCACGAGCAGCACGACGCTCACATGACTTCTTGACTTTTCCGACTTCATCCTCAAACTCAATTTCAAATGAAAGAAATCCGAGGCGTCGTCGGCCTTTTGCCGACCAAGCCTGAACTAGGCCATGGCGATCGACACCGACCACGCATGCATGCTTACGGAGTAGCAAATCTGGAAAGCGCGCCAAGGTGACCAACTTGGCGAGAGCGATGGTTCCAAGTCGATCTACAAGAATCCGAAACAGCTTTGAGTACCAACGCCCGTAGTCCCGCAACTTGTAGATATCACTTTCATGCTGGTGCTCGCGGGTTCGGGCAATTACGGTCAGTCGATAACCTGCTCTTTGCAAGCTCTGCAACCACGCATGCAGGACTGGGTTGTTGTCGGCATTTCCTTCGGGATGGAAAACCACAACATGCCGTTGAGTTCGTGATGTCATGAGAGGGCCCGCCACGCATTCAGCGATTCACGGCGGCTTCGAGCGGAACCTTGTCGAATACCTGACAGTCTCCACCAACGGTTGCGTCAACAATTGTTCTGCCAGCGCGTGAGTACGCTTCACGAGCAATTGCATATGCCACTTCAGAACGCTTCAAGTCTGGACCCTGCCATTTGGTTCCGGGTGGGAAGTAGTCGGGGCGGAAGTGGTCTTGATCTGGTGCACCATCACGAGTAGCCGTTTCATTCGGATTTACTTTGCTGCCAAATCGATGATCAAGACCTACCAGCACAACGCGAGAAAATCCCATCAAGAAGGCCAACTGCATGGCTACGAAGGTGACTGTCCCGCCAGTACTAAATACTTTCCCTGAGCCGTCGAATTCGTCAACAAGTCCATATCGAGTGTTCAACAGAATCAAATCGTCGCGATTGCTACTGTATCCGCTACGACTGCGCGCATCCAAGAACTTTGTGCACTGCAACTCTGCAATTTCTGAGGCGAACTGACTCAGCACCAGACCATTGATGGATACGAAATATGCCGGCGTGAAACCCCAATCGGTCCATGCCAAATATGCCCGATTCATAGAAAAACAGTGAAAGTCCTTTAGAATGCTCATGTCCGTCTTGTTGATGCTGGGCCCATTGGCAATAATCACGCCAGTTTGACCTTGATGCCGATTCTTGAAATTCTCGAGTTTTTCTCGATTCCTGCTCTGGCCACCACTGATCTTCCAACTTGTTCGTTCCGGAATGGCTGAGACCCTTCGTCCAACCGCGCCCAAGGCGCGCTTGACGGTCAATTCATTCGTTTCAAATCGTGGTTGGCCACTAGGGGTCATGCGCGCATTATACTCACGGTCAGTTCACGAGCTTTCGTCTAAACAACCGCTTCATCGGGGCGAAACAGCGTCTACCAAGCACATAGATGACTTGTAGTGATGTGAAGAGATAGTCGAGCGCCGCACCCAACCGGGTTAACTGCAAGACGTCCTTGCGAATCAGAGATTTATTCCTCAGGGCTCGCCCAAGATGCTCAGAGGACGCTCCAGCCGCGTCGTACCTGACCCCGATTATGGGCACTACCACCGGCGAAGACTCTCTCCCGGCTGCAAGCAGCAGGCCGACATCGGCTTGTAATCCGTACTTGGGCTTAAAGCCCCCGAGGCGTAGAAAGAAGTCACGACGCATCATTACTGACTGATGGCAAATGGCTGCGCGCAAGTAGGCATGGCGAAACACCGAATAAGGAACAATTCCAACAGGTGCCCGCCATTTGCTGCCTTGTTTTTCGATCTGGGCGCGGCAGTAGCCCCACTGGGCATTTCGGGAGGAGATTTGCTCAACCATTGTCGACAGGGTTGAACCATCGGCGAAAAAGTCGCCGGCGTTCATGAATACTAAGTAGTCACCCTTTGCTAGTGCCACTCCCTTAGTCATGGCGTCGTAGATTCCCTTGTCCGGGCCACAACTCAAGTTCGCGCCTTTAGCAATCAGCGAGTCGTGCAGTCGCGACGTCTCATCTGTGTCGCTGCCATCAATAACTACAAAATCCAAACCAGGCAAATCTTGGGCAAGCACTGATGCCGCGGTCTGTTCTAAACCAGCAACATCATTACGAACTACTGTGATGACCGATACAGCCGTGCGCATCGTCGCACACTCCCTTGACGTTTCTGTGCTGGTAACATGCCGGCTTTGGAGGGATAACAATGATACAAGAGTTCTTCGATGGACCTTCACTGCTTGCCATGCTGCTCCCGCGGATAGAGAGCCCAGTGTCTGCAGATGAAACGAACTTTCTAACGGGCGATGACGCGAATTTCCAACTGGGTGTGATTACTCGAGTGGCTGGTAGCAGCATCATTCCTCACGTTCACTTTCCCGTGAATCGAAATGTTCAGGGGACATCCGAAGCTTTGCTCGTGGTTTCCGGGAAACTGACTGTGGATTTGTACTCATCCGATAAGCAGTATTTGGAGTCTTTTTCCGCCATCGCCGGCGATGTCATCGTCTTCGTTCGAGGTGGTCATGGATTCAGATTTGATCAGGACACCAGATTGATAGAAATTAAGCAAGGGCCGTTTGTCGAAGGAGCGGACAAGGAGAAGTTCCACCGAGGGGTTGAGCAGCCATGATTCCTGTCACTCGGGTGGATCTTGGCGGAAATGAAGCTCGCTACCTTCAGGAGTGCATTGAGACGAGCTGGATTTCGTCTGAAGGACCTTTTGTCCGAAGGTTTGAGTCTGACATGGCTTCCCTGACTGGTCAAAAGCACGCTATTGCGGTAGCCAACGGCTCAGTTGCGCTAGACCTAGCACTCAGCATCCTTGATCTTCGCCCAGGCGACGAAGTAATCATGCCTGATTTCACGATAATTTCCTGTGCGAGTGCCGTGGTCAGAGCAGGATGCGTTCCGGTTTTTGTTGACGCAGAGCCCGGAACTTGGAACATGGATACGACCCGAATTGAGGATGTAATCACCGCCCGAACGCGAGCCATCATGGTTGTTCACATCTACGGACTGCCGACAGCCATGGACAAGGTGCGTGAGATTGCAGATAAATATGACTTACTAATCATCGAAGACGCAGCAGAAGCGCACGGCCAGTCATTTGCAGGCACACCATGCGGTGGTTTTGGCGATGTTTCCACATTCAGTTTCTATGCAAATAAGCATGTCTCATGCGGCGAGGGCGGTATGGTGCTAACGCGCTCCGACATTTTCGCGGAGAGAGCGGTGCGCATGAGAAATTTGGGCTTCGACCCTCAACGTCGATTCTTTCATGACAGCCTCGGGTGGAACTACCGAATGACAAACCTGCAAGCCGCCGTTGGTTGCGCCCAGTTCGAGCGCCTTGATGCGACAATTGCGCGTAAGCGCCAAATCGGAATCATGTACCGCGAACAGTTGACGGGATTGCCTCTCAGATTCGCGCCCGACCATTGGAATGAATCAGATAATCACTATTGGGTAGTGGGTGCTGTACTAGACGATTCACTGGGAATGGATGCCTTGGCATTGGCGACTAAACTTCGGGAGCGTGGCGTCGATACACGACCCTTTTTCTGGCCAATGTCTGAGCAGCCAGTGTTAGCTCCATACATTTCGGGCAGAGAGTACGAGCACCCGGTGGCAGCAGGAATAGCTCGTCGGGGTCTCTATTTTCCTGCAGGCACAGCCATTTCCAACGACGAAGTGCAAGCAGCCTGCACAGTTATCCGCAACTGCTTAGGCTGAAATAAGAAATTACCTACTGGCCGCGTTCGTGAGCGCCTGTCGGTGATTGAATAGCCGCGTTGCTGTTGAGGCCCTTCTGGAGAAATGGAATTACGAGCAGAACCAATGTGACGATGCCATAGGTCGCATTTGACGGCGTGCAGGAAGTGCTTGTGGAACTCATAGTTCCGAAGACCCACGCGCCAATGAACGGTGCAGCCCAACCAATACCCTCGATACGAGCCACTGCTCGTTGTAGTACCGCAGCCCAGCACACGACAAGAACTAGGATTCCGAATAGACCATGGGAGAGCATCACGCCTAGAAGCAAATTGTGGGTATCATAAAATGAAACTCGATATCCACCCGATCCGGCAGAACCGTAAAACTGTTGACTGTAAATGCCAGAAGCACCTGAGGTGATGTATCCATTTGCTCCGTACCCGAAGATTTTGCGAATTGGGGATGCATCGGAGAAAACACGTAAGGTGGTGTCCCAGATGATTGTACGCCCTTCGAGGGTCGAAAACTTGGCGCTACTGGCTGCAAGCCCAGAACTCACAATTAAACTAGAAAATTGTTGTGCAATGAATGCCACCGCCGAATAGATCAGCGGCAAAAACATAAATGCGGTGGCCACGAGAAGTGCGGCTACTCGAATCCACCGCAAATATATAGCCGCAGTGATTGCCAGGGTACCACTGATGAACACTAACTCTGCCGTCCGACCATTTACCCCGAAAATCGTGACAGCCGAGACAAGAAATCCGGCAAACGATAAAGCCTTCTGTCGATGTCCTTGGGTAATCAGAAGTGTGAGTGAGACAAGTCCAAGGAGCACTGCAAGAACCGCTGGCGGCTCCCAGCTTGAACTCAAGGGAAGGTACCAACGAAACGGAGTAAGTCCGCCACGACTTTCAACGGCATTTGCATCGAAACGATACCACCGCGTGTAAGGACGACTGACGCCTGCGATGAAGGCTACAAGAATGGTGAGTATGACTATCAGGAGAGCATTACGCACAGTTTCTAGAATCTGTGTGGGGGTGAGAGGCCTGAGAATAAGCAGCCATAGACAGAAGGTCGTCAAACCAACGATCATCTCTGTGACGGCAGGTGCTCCGGCAACCACCTCACCAACAACCACAATGACTCCGGGCACTGGTAGCAAGTGTGACAGTTTTGCAGTTGAGTACCGCTTTACTAGCAGCAGTAATGCAGCAGCAAGCAACAGGAGCCGAGTGCTCGAACCGGTGTAACTTCGGAATCCGTACACGAGTGTAATTAGTGCACCCGAAATGGCCAGGATTACAGGCGAAGAATTATGACTAGTTATCGACCTTTTCTGCCCACTGCCCGCCCACCACAAGGAAACAAGCGTTGGCAGCAGCCCAAATCCGATGAATTGTCGAGCTGTAACTATGTTCTGCGCGACTAGAATGGCTAGAAGTGCTGTCAACAAAACAAAAAGCGGTAAAACCGCTAGCGCACGTCTTCGTGACTCGGAGGGATTGCTGTCAAATTCGCTCAAGGTATTCCTTTGAATGGTCACATAGGCTCCCTGCGAATCTCTATTGATGGCGATGCTGGATGAGTCGCAGCACCGCACACATCCTTCCATTGATCTGGCTTTCTGACTTTACAGCGTTGCTCACACCAACGGGTCTGATGTACTGATTGGTGGCAGTGGGGTTTTGCAGCGTTGGTGGCTGCGGGGGTCATCATGGTCTGGTATTCGATTGGTGTCAGTGGGCCGAGGGCGGTTTGTCTTCGGCGGCGGTGGTAGGTGCGTTCGATCCAGGTGGCGATGGCGATGCGCAGGTCGTCTCTGGTGCTCCAGGTGCGGGTGTTCAGGACGTTCTTGTGCAGCAGGGCGAAGAAGGACTCCATGGCGGCGTTGTCGCCGGCTGCGCCGACGCGGCCCATGGAGCCGGCCATGTCGTGGCGGTTGCCGGTGAACGCGAGCTTCCTTGAGCGACATTGTGAGCCGGTGTCGGTGTGAAGAACGCACCCTGGCGCGCCGGCGCGGCGGGCGACGGCGTTGTTCACTGCTGTGACCGCGATGCGCGAGCGCATGGTGGAGTCGATGGAGTAGCCGACGATGCGGTTGCCAGAGGACGTCCTTGACCGCGCACACGTACAGGTTGCCCTCTGCGGTGGGATGCTCGGTGATGTCCGCGAGCCACAGCTGGTTGGGTGCGCCTGCGGTGAACGCCCGGCGCACGAGGTCCTCGTGCACCGGCGGGCCGGCCTTGGACGCCTTGCCGCGTCTGCGGTGCGCGAACGAGCAGTGCCACGAGTTCTCTGAGCAGATCCGCCATGCGGTGCGCTCGCACATGCGCTGGCCCGCGGCGGCTGCCTCGCCGGCTCCGAACCGGTAGCCCAACTCAGGGTCGCCCGAGTGGGCGTCGAACAAGGCGTTGGCTCGGTGCGCGGCGGCCCACTCGGCATCGCCGACCGGGTTCTCCGGCCACCGGTAATACCGCTGGCGGGCGAGGTTGGGGACCCGGCACGCGACCGACACACCGGACCCCCGCGCCGGCCAGCTCGCTCACGAGCGGGTAGAGCCTTTTCCCGGCAGGTGCGCCTGCGACAGATACGCCGCGGCCCTGCGAAGAACCTCGTTCTGGAATCTCCAACAACCTGTTACGCCGCCGCAACTGCCGAATCTGCCCCGCCTGCGCCGCCGTCGTGCCGGCCTTGCGCCCGGCCTCGACCTACCCCTGGCGCAGCCAGTTCCGCAAACACGCCTGCCAGACCCCAAAATCGGCGGCCACCTGCTTGAACGTCACCCCAGGCTCACGGCGCTGGGCAACCGCCACAACATCGTCGCCGAACTCCCGCCGATAAGGCTTTGGCACACGGACATCCTTCCAGCAGCACCACACGCCACCACAGATCAGATGTCACCAACCCCTACACCAGTCCCAACGTAGAGAACTTTTCACTTGATTCCAGGTTGTTGGACTCCGTCCAGGGCGCGGGTGCGCTAGTAGGCCCCGCTGCCTTTGAAGACTACGCCAACAGTTCTGAGTAGGAGCAGAAAATCAAGGCTCAACGACCACGATTCCACATACTCCAAATCAAGCCCAACGGCAGCATCCCACGGCAAATCCGAGCGTCCGGACACCTGCCACAGTCCCGTCATGCCCGGCTTTGCGAGCAGTCGGCGACTGTCTCTGGCGGAGTATTTTGCAACGTCGTCCAACGGATGGGGCCGTGGCCCAACGAGACTCATCTCACCCTTGAACACGTTGACAAGCTGAGGTAGCTCGTCAAGAGAGTACTTGCGTAATGTGTTTCCAACTCGCGTGACGCGTGGGTCAGCTTGCATCTTGAAAGTCGCGCCGACTTGGTCAGTCTGAGCTCTAAGCGTGGCACGTTCTGCGTCGGCGCCGATGCGCATGGTTCTGAACTTCCAACAAGTGAAGGTGCGGTTGTGCTGACCCATGCGCTTCTGTTTGAACAATGCCGGACCCGGAGAGTCTAGGCGAATCAAGGCAGCGATAACCACGAGAATGGGGGACAGGAGAATCAGTCCAATACCCGAACCAACAACATCGATGACTCTTTTGATGGGGAGAGCGGGGTGGTCGTGAGCGGGCGGATTAAGCGCCAGCATGTTCATGTGCTGAACCCGCACCATTGACATCTGGCGATCTTGGAAGCCTACAACTGACGCAGCCGCGAGTATGGTGATCGATGAACGCTCCAGAACCCATGCAAGTTCTGTCACCCAAGTGCTCCCCATGGCGGGTGTCGGTGAGATCGCAATTGCGTCGACGCCCAACTCTCGGGCTTCGGCAGCCACGGCAATGGGCGTTGGTAGGGATTCTGACGTTACAACATACCGGGACTTGACACGGTAAAGGCCGTCAGAGAGGTCGAAGACATCTTGTGCTTCATCCAACCATGTTGCATTGCCCACCAACAGCACCGTATGCAGCGGGGCACTGGTTTTGAGGTTGCGTAGCAACAAGTGGCGTGATGAGACCCGGTTAATGAGCACTAATGCCAGTCCAACAAGCGCCGAGAACAAAACAAATGCACGAGCTCGAGTTATGCTCGCCAGATATGCGGCACCACATACCAACGAGAATGTCATGAGTGTGGCATTGAGTACGCGCCGGTATTCCTCGGCGCCGAACCCCAAAATGGTTGTTTGGTGACTCTGTTTAAGCCACAGCGCTGCTGGCCAGGCGAAGAGAATAGAAACTGCTAGAAAAAGTCGTCGTCTGTCCTCAACAAGCGCCGCATGGGCGCCAAGTTGTGTAGTTAGACCGAATGTCACTGCTGTCAGAATGCATAACGCGTCTCGGAAGGCTAGGGAAGGGACCTTGGCACGCTTCCTTGCGAGTTCGTTGCTCATCTGGGTATCTGTACAAGTGATGAACTAAACCAGTCGATTGTCTTTGGCAATCCTTGGTCTAATGAAATGAGTGGCGTCCAGCCGAGAATCTCGCTTGCCCGTGCAATTACGGGCTGGCGCTGCATCGGATCGTCGGAGGGCAGGGGCCGGAACTCAATGTCAGTATGCACGCCCATGTGACTTTGGATTTGCTTGGCAAGCTCAAGAATAGTGAACTCGTTTGGATTGCCAAGATTGATAGGACCGACAACATCCGCTGGTGTGCGCATCATCCGTTGCAGACCATCAACTAGGTCATCAACGTAGCAGAACGATCGAGTTTGCGCGCCTTCCCCGTAAACTGTCAGTCGCTGCCCCTTCAGCGCCTGCATTATGAAATTACTGACGACCCGACCATCGTTTGGCTGCATTCGGGGTCCATAGGTGTTGAATATGCGAACGACCTTGATCGGCAGCTCATGTTGACGCCAGTAATCGAAGAACAGTGTTTCTGCACACCGTTTTCCTTCGTCGTAGCACGATCGAATCCCGATTGGATTGACATTGCCCCAATAGTCCTCAGGCTGTGGATGAACCAGTGGGTCGCCATACACCTCTGATGTTGAAGCAAGCAAAATCGGAACTCGCAACCGCTTGGCTAGTCCAAGCATATTTATCGAACCTAACACAGAAGTCTTGGTTGTCTGAACAGGGTCGCGTTGGTAGTGAACCGGTGACGCAGGACAGGCGAGATGAAAGATTGCGTCAACCTCGACATAGAGAGGAAAGGTAACGTCGTGTCGTAGTACTTCGAATCTAGGATTTGTCAGCAGATGCTCAATGTTCGCCCGACTTGACGAGTAGTAGTTGTCCACGCACAAAACCTCGTGGCCCTGTTCTAGCAGACGTTCACAAAGGTGGCTGCCTATGAATCCAGCTCCACCTGTGACCAAATATCTCCGCCGCATGAACCTTTCAGACTGTTGCGGAAACTCGGTCATAACCCCATCCTCTTCTTGCTCACCTGGATATTGCGCGGAGTGTATCGCCGTATTAGCCTGGAAGCGCTATTCGCTCCAGCGCATTTACCTCGTTGCCGTGGAATTGTCTGTGCTGGTCTAGACGCACACACAGTAGCCTCAAGGTGCTGCTTGCCGCTTAGGAATCGGCGGCATTAGGGCTTCGTACGCAGAATAGCGACTAGAATCTAATCAGCCCAAAGAGCCTGTTCGAAGGCCAGATCTGAGCCCGGAGTGTGCGCATTATTGCTGTCGTAAGACAGGGAGGATTTTGAGTGCGAATTTTGGTGACGGGCGGCGCGGGGTTCATCGGTTCGGCCGTAATTCGGAACCTGTTGAATTCCTCACAGCAGATTAAAACAAACGATTGCGTCCAAGTTATCGCGCTGGACTCCTTGACGCGCACTGGTTCATGGGCTGCCCTCGCAGAGCTAGATTCCCACCCCTGGCTCAGGTTCGTAACCGCAGATATTCGCGACGCCGCTGCACTGCAACTGGCTTGCCGGAATATTGACGCCGTGGTTCATTGTGCGGCCGAAACCAGCGTGGATGCTTCGTTTAACCGAAGCCCAGACTTTGCTGATACAAATGTGGCTGGGACAGAATCGGTGTTGTCTGCGGCACTGGCAGCGGGAGCGCAGACATTTCTTCATTTCAGTACCGATGAGGTCTACGGAGAACGGCTTGAAGGGAGTTCGACCGAAGACCACCCGTTTGCACCCACCAACCCCTATTCCTTGTCCAAGGCCGCCGCAGAAGGCATTATTGTCTCTGCGGCAAACCAGAATGCCCAAGTCCGTTTCGTTGTCGTTCGCCCATCAAATAACTACGGTCCCTGGCAGTTTCCGGACAATCTCATTCCCAAGTTCGTCACCTTGCTCGCGCAAGGTACGCAGGTTCCGCTCTATGGAGACGGCGAGCATCGACGATGCTGGATGCACGTTGACGACACAGCCGACGCGGTGAGGTTGCTGCTACATAATCCGTCTGCACAAGGCGCATATAACCTTGCAGGAGAAGAGATGTCGAACCGAATGGTCGTCGATGAATTGCTAAGGCAAACCGGAATGGACTGGTCTTATGTGGACCATGTCACTGGGCGAGCCACCCATGACCGGCGCTACTGCAATGACGAGTCAAAAATCATGCGCTTGGGCTATGTGCGTCGCCGAGTCTTTGTCGAGGAAATCGGGCAAGTGGTTGAGCATTACCGCCGGCGCGCCCAAAGCCAAGAGACACTGTTGATGTGTTGAATCGAACATGCCAGTACTGAACAGGGTAGTCAACACAGTGGCTGATTGATTGTCGTCGCCTGGCGTGATTATTGGGTTTTCGTCATAAGGTCATTTCGGGCAATCCCTGCCGCCCCCACTCCCACATGGCAATCGCGCCGGCCGCTGATGCGTTGATGGAACGGGTGGAGCCGAACTGGGGGATTTCCACGAGCGCAGTGCACGCAGCAACCGCTTCCGGGGTGAGCCCCAGACCCTCATTGCCCAGCAAAAGCGCACAGGCACGAGGGAAAACAAAGTCCGTCAACGATTCGCTGTCAGCCGCCTGCTCAATCCCGACAATGGAAACACTCGCTCCCGCAGCCCACTCGCTGAACTCCGCCACGCTCGGGTGGTGGATGACATGCAGATAGCGGTCCGTCACCATCGCACCACGCCGGTTCCAAGCACGCCGCCCGACGATGTGTACCGCGGCGACGTTGAAGGCATTCGCGGTGCGCACGATCGAGCCGATGTTCAGGTCGTGCTGCCAGTTCTCAATGGCCACGTGCAGCGTTGACCGGGTGCGGTCCAAGTCCGCTCGGATGGCGTCGACAGTCCAATAGCGGTACTTGTCGACGACGTTGCGGCGGTCCCCTCGCGCAAGCAATTCCGGGTCCCAGTGGTCACCTTGCGGCCACGGTTGCGGATGCGGGCCCACGCCGACCGGCGGGTAGAACTCCCCGGCGTCGGTCGGGTTCGCGTCGGGTTCACCCACTCGCGTGTCCGGCAGCGGCTGTCGATCCAACTGGGGTGAAGCACTGCACCACGGCCCGGGCAAGAGCGCCTGCGAGAGCCTCCCGGAACTCAGGGTCGGCAAGTAGACCCGCATCATGCTGATTCGTCGCGTACCCCAAGTACACCCGAATGGCGGGCATCCGGGTTATGCGCAGCAGGTCCCAAGTGCGGGGATAGGTGCCCAGGTCGGCCAATCCGAGGCCCGAGACTTCCGTGAGCACCGACTCCGCAAGCCGTTGGCCCGAGTCGCTGCGCGAGCCGTGGCGGTCGGCTCCGAAGTAGAACGCCGACGCCCCGGAGGCAGCCGGTGACGCGGTCTCGTCCACGTGCAGGCTCAGGACCGCGTCTGCGGCGACGGAGTTAGCGAACTCGGCGCGAGCGGCGTCGTCGAGCGCCCGGCCATGGTGGAATGACCGTCCGCGGGACAGGAGGACCGCCACTCCCTGCGGTGCGAGGTGTTTCTCCATGCGCTCGGCTATGTCGATGACGACATCGGCCTCGGTAATCCCGTTCGCGGCACAACCGGGGTCGTCATCGCCGTGGCCTGGGTCGATCACGACGACCTTTCCGAAGACACCCGTCTGGCGGTGGTCCCAGTCGTGCGCTTCTCGTAGGGCCTCGGGCCGACCGCCGGTGATGGCGCGAGCCAGGTTCGTGAAGGCACGCAAAGTCTGGGGGCCGCATACCCCATCCGCGGCGATCCCGATGTTCATCTGGAACTCGCGGAGAGCCGCATCGGTACGCGTCCCGAAGATGCCGTCGACCCGACCGCAGTCGAAGCCGAGGTCGCTGAGCCGGCGTTGCAGGGCAGCCACGTCATCACCGGTGGCTTGCCTGTCGCCTGCCGGATGCAGTTGCAGCGGCCGGTCCCCGAGCCGCCACCGGGCCTCGAGGGCGCGGCGCCAGGTGAGTGGCCCGACGATGCCATCCACCGTCAAGCCGTGGACCTGCTGGAAGTGACGGACCGCCGCATCGAGGGTGGTGTCGAAAACGGAAGCGTCCGCACACTCGTGATCGAGCGCGACGAGCGAGATGTGCGTGAGAATCTCCCGCAACTGCGCGACCGCGGCGTCATGTGAGCCGAGTCGCACGAGCGGCATCGCCTGGGCCTCGCCCACAGGGCTTTGCGCTGCCTGCGGGCCCAGTGGGTCTGCCGCGATGTGGTCGGTCATGGTCTCAACGTGCGTGCTCAATGACGATGCAGGTGCGCACGAGAGTCAGACTGGTCCGGGCCGCTGTGTCAGCCGAGGAAGTCGGCGAGGTCGGCGAGCAGCGCAGGCTTGGGCTTGGCGCCGACGATCTGCTTCACCGGCTCCCCGTCCTTGAACACGATCATCGTCGGGATTGAGCGGATGCCAAACGAGCCGGGCGTGGCCGGGTTCTCGTCGGTGTTCATCTTGGCGATGGTGATCTTGCCGACGTTCTCATCCGCAATCTCATCGAGGATCGGCGCTACTTGCCGGCACGGCCCGCACCACTCCGCCCAGAAGTCGACCAGCACCGGGCCGGACTTGCTGGCCTCCAGCACGTCCGTGGCGAACGTGGCGTCGGTTGTGGTCTTGGTGTTGGCGCCCATGGCGACCTCCTTCTCTCGACGAACTACCGCTAACCCTATGGATGGGCGAGACCTGCGAAGCGGTGAGGTGGGCATTTTGTCAAGGGTTGGCTGAGTGAGCCTGGGCCTGCGAAACGGACTGCCCGGCGTACCACGTGCCTGCAGAACTCGCGTCAACCCGCCTGTTTCGCCGTCTGCCCAAGTCAGCGGGCCGTCGTCTCTAACCGCGGAAGGCCAAACCGGTGCCAGCACGCACCAGGTTGCCCTGGGCGCGGCGGCGGGATTCAGTCCCGCGCCGCCAACCACCGTTCGGCGTCCAATGCCGCGGCACAGCCGGACCCGGCTGCGGTGATGGCCTGCCGGTAGGTGTGGTCCACAAGGTCGCCGGCGGCAAACACCCCGTCGATGTTCGTTCGGGTCGAGCCTGGCTCGGTGAGCACATAGCCGGCGCCATCGCAGGCGACGACGCCGCGCACAAGCTCGCTGCGCGGGTCGTGGCCGATGGCGATGAACAGGCCTTCGATGTCCAGGGTCCGGCTCGCCCCGGTCATGGTGTCCTGCAGAGTCACCGACTCCAGGGAGTTCTCACCGTGCAGTTCCGTGATGGCCGAGTTCCACAGGAACTCGATCTTCGGGTTATTCAATGCCCGCTCGGCCATGATCTTGCTCGCGCGCAGCGAGTCGCGCCGGTGGATGACGTACACCTTCTCCGCGAACCTCGTGAGGAATGTCGCCTCCTCCATCGCAGAGTCGCCACCGCCGGCCACGGCGATGACCTTGTTGCGGAAGAAGAACCCGTCGCAGGTGGCACACCAGGAGACGCCGCGCCCGCTCAACTCCTTCTCGCGCGGCAGCCCGAGCTCGCGGTAGCCCGAGCCCATGGCCAGCACCACCGCGCGCGCTCTGAACGTCCCACTGGAACCGGTCACGATGGTGCGCACATCGCCACTGAAATCCACTGAGGTGACGTCGTCGGTGACGAAGTACGTACCGAAGCGCTCGGCCTGCGAACGCATCGTGTTCATCAGGTCCGGGCCCATGATGGGGTCGACGAACCCGGGGAAGTTCTCGACCTCCGTGGTGTTCATCAGCGCGCCGCCGGCGGTGACCGCGCCCTCGAAGACCACGGGCTTCAACTGCGCTCTCGCGAGGTAGATGGCTGCGGTGTAGCCGGAGGGGCCGCTGCCGATGACCACCACATCGTGGACGACGTCAGTGCTCGGTGCGCCGAGTGCGGCTGGGGCGGTGTCTGGGTTCGTCACTCGGCAAGCCTTTCACAGAGAGCCCGCGAAACGCCGGCGTGGGACAGCAGCGCTGCCGAGTCCGTCCGCCGGTCACCGTGTGTTGGCCCCGCTCACGGTGTGAGTCGTGACAGTGGCCCGAGGTCGACGGGACGCCCGTGTCAGCGCACCGGCAACGCCGCCTTGCACACGGCCCAAGGGGGTAATCGCCTGATGTCCAGGCCGTGAGCCGCGAAGCGGCGTGGGGTCTACGGCCTGAGCCGGGTAGTGGCGGCCACTGCGCACATCCCCGATTTCTCCTGCACCACCGTCACCACCGCCGACTCCCCCGCCCCACCCGGAGTGAGGATGACCGCACTGGGCTTGCCGTCCAACCAGCCGAGGTCGACCTTCGCTGTGGATGTCCGCCCCTCTTGCCCGATTCGCTGTTGGGCGCACCGCGCCACAGCACGCCACTGCGCCGGCACAGCCGACGCCGCTACCTCGTGGCCCTGCGCCTGCCCATTGGCCATCGCCGCGACTTCAGTGGTTAGGGACGCGCGGTGATACGCGTGCCGCGACACCTGCATGACCGTCCGCGTCGGCTCAGCGACCCGGGTGCTCGGCCCGTTGGTGGTATCGCCTGCTGTGGTGGTCGGGCCGGCTGCGGTGACTGTTCCCGTGGTGTCGGACCACGGGTGGTTGCTCACGATGAGGACCGCGGCCGCCGCAGCGGCAATGGCAAAGACGGCACGGGTCCGCGAGGGGCGGGGCTTGAAAGGCACCGGTCCGCTGCCAGCGGGGTCCGCCAATCGCTGTTCTGCGGCCGTCTCCACGGAGGCGTGGGATTCTGCGGGCGCTGGCGCCGGTGAGGACATCCTGCGAGCAGCCTCCTCCACGCCCAGCGCTGCGTCGATGCGCAGCGCGACTGCTGCCGGGATTGCTGGTCGGCTGAGGCTGCCCAAGAGTGCTGAGACTTCGGCCTGCTCTGTCGCTGCCTGCTCGACTTCCGCTGACAAAGCGGCGTCGATGCGCTCGGCGAGCGCCGTGGGGGTTACTGGTTTGCTGAGAGAGCCAAGCAGAGCGCGAATCTCGGCTTCGTCCTCTGCGCTAAGCGGACTGTCGGCCGGTGCGTCAATGGGTGAGGCGTCAAGCTCGCCGTCGTCCATATCTCTCCTCGAGCTCAGTCCCCGGGCGCAGCCGGGATTCTCTGTCGGCGTTCTGGGTGGGGTCCGGGCAGGGTGATTCCCGTGCGACCCTTGCTTCAGACGCGCTCTGGGTTGGGTTGGTTCCGCAAGTCTTTGAGGATTTCCGCGAGTTTGGCCCGCCCGCGCGAGCAGCGGCTCTTGATGGTCCCGACCGGGCAGTCCAGGATCTCCGCGGCCTGCTCCACCGGTAGGCCCTGCACGTCCACCAGCACCACCGCCGCGCGCTGGTCGTCAGGCAGCAGGCGAAGCGCGTTCTGCAGTACGACCCGAAGTTCCACCTGCGCGAGGTCGTCGTGCGGGTCGGCCGGCTCGGGGATGCCCGGAGTGTCACCGTCGCGCTCGGTGCTGAACGGCACGGTCGGCCGGGCGGCAGCGCGCCGGCGCCGGTCCAGGCAGGCGTTCACCACGATGCGGTGCAGCCAGGTCGTCACCGCCGCCTGACCGCGGAAGGACTCAGCGTGACGGAAGGCGGAGATGAACGCCTCCTGCAATGCGTCGGCAGCCTCCTCCGGGTCGCCGCAGGTGCGCAGCGCCACCGCCCACAGTCGGTCCCGGTGGCGGCGGACGATCTCGCCGAACGCGTCAGCATCGCCGTCCACATGCGCCTGCAGCAACTCCGCATCGCTACGCGGGTCGCGCCCGGTGGGGTCGGCAGTGGCGCTCACAGCGGGGCCCGCATCCGGGTCTGCCGTGGTGGCGGTGGTCGCCTCCGTCGAAGTCACGGCGCGAGCCTAGGGGTCGCCCGCCCCCCGATGTGCCACCGCTTGCCACGTCAGATGACGCGCAGGTCACTTCCGCAGGCGGGTGCGCAGCGCCGACAGCGAGAGGCTGAACTCCGGAACCCGCAGCAACCGCCCGAGCAGCACCACCGTCATCAGCGCACCCATCCCGGCGACGCCCACCGGCACCAGACGTTGCCACGACGGCAGGTGGTAGTCGGCGAGCACGTCCGCCACCCACCACGCCAGTGCTGCCGCCGGCATGGAGATGACCGTCATCCGGGTCGCATGCGCCGTCAGGTCGCGTAGCGGCAGACCGTCGAGGCGGCGACGGACGACCAGCCACGTGACTGCGAGAGTGACCCAGTAGGCGACCACATACGCCACCGCCAACGCGGGCACCTTGCGCTCCACGACCGCGGAGTGGAACAACCACCACGCAAGCGACACGTTCACCGCATTGAGGACGACGGTCAGGAGCACAGGGGTTCGGGTGTCCTCCTGCGCGTAGAACACGCGCAGCAGCGCGTAGTAAAGCGAGTAAGCCGGCAGCGCGAGCGCGAAAATGCTCAAGGTGACCCCGATGGCGCGGCCGGCGTCGCGGTTGCTCGCACCGGAGCCGTACAGCACCATGCCGATCTGCGGCCCCAACGCAAGCACTACAGCCGCAGCCGGGATGATGAACGACGCGATGGCGCGCAGCACGCGGGCCAGTTCGGCGCGAATGCGCTCGGTCTGCCCCGCGTGGGCGAAACCGCTGATGGCAGGCACGATGGCGGTCACCAGCGATACCGTGATGATGCCGTGCGGCAGCACGAACAGCAGGTGCGCCTTCTGATACGTGGTGAACCCCGCCGACGTGGCCTCGCTGTTCTGGGCCAGCACGTTGGCCGTGGTCGCGAGCCGGGTGATGACGATGTAGCCGAGTTGGTTCACGAGCACCAACA
>JAGWVT010000152.1 GCA_018970765.1 Actinomycetales bacterium | reverse complement strand
CGGTACCTCGGTCTGCCCATGCGCCGGCCAGCCGCCATGACCCTGAACGCCCCAGCAGCGAGCCTGGCGATCCACTGTCATCACGCAAGCGAACCCGGTGCCCACTGACACCGATACCGCCGGGGGCAGGTCTGCTGGGACTTGGGATACCGGCCCAAATTCGTTAGTCCCCCAACAGCGGACCGTTCCATCCCGCTCGAGGACGCACGCATCGTTCCACCCGACGTCCACCTGCCGGTGAGGGTTCACGTCACGTGGCTGAGCAGCCTGAGATGGCACGGCTCCCAACAGCGGCGGAACCAGCATCGCGGCGACGAGCGCGATGCATCCCCAGCGACGACTGCTCACACGTCCTCCTAGCTCACTGTCAGGCCGCCGTTGGCGACCTGTACGCCTGCGACTGTGACGGTGTAGGTCACCGCGCCACGGCTGGTGAACACCTCAGTCGCGCTCACTTTGCCCGAGGCGTCCGCGATCGCGTCGATGACACGGCCGTCACTGAGCGCAATCGACACAGCAGCCCCCGGCGGAGCGAACGACACCGTGAACTTGCCCTGCTTGCCGGCCTTGATTTTGAGCAGCGGGCCAAAGACCTTCGGCACATAGACGATGCTTGACGTAGTGCGCTTCATCGTGCGCCGGCCGTTCCTATGGAAGTACGAAGCGGAAACCTGCGCGACCCCTGCCTGCAATGCCGTGACCGGCAAAGCAGCTGACCCCGTAGCGTCCGACACAGCGGACCCGCTCCACCGACCAGACACCGACACAGTCGCTCCTGCAACGGCGTTGGCGCAACGGACCATGGTCGAACTCCCAACAGCCAGAACATGGTTATCAGCCCACACCTGGAAACCCGGAGCCAACGGAACCACCGACTTGCTGACGTCAGACGGCTCGCTCGTACCCGCCGAGTTTGTCGCGGTCACCGTGAACGAATACTCCCGACGATTCTGCAAGCCGACGACCGTGCACGACAGCCCCGACGTAGAACAGGTTCGCCCACCAGGAGACGCAGTGACGGTGTATCCCGTGATGCTCGAACCACCGTCAGACTCAGGAACCGACCAGGACACCAGGGCAGAAGCATCACCTGCTTGGGCGAGAACAGCCTTCGGCGAATGCGGCTGCATCGCGATGTTGAGTCGCTGCTCGGCGATGGTTGCGTCTGGGGAACGTCCCCAACAGCGCACTCGAGAGCCCTGCACGTTGCCCGGTATGTAGGCACACGAAAGCGTGCTCGTTGTGGCGATTGAACTCACCTCGGCATTCTGGACATCCGGCGGCACGTCGTACGTCGTGGACACCCAGGGAGCCGAAGGCCATGTCCTTCCCCAGCAACGCACACGACCGGTCTCGGTCAGGGCGCACTCCTGGAACCAACCGTCGCGCACCTCCCTTACGAGGCCCAAGTCCGACGGTGCCTGCGCCCGCCCCCAGCACCGGACTTCGCCGCCCGAAGTGACAGCACATGAGTTGTCTCCGACGGCCACATACTTCGCGGGCGGCATGTCATTGGGCACTGATGTCTGCCCGTACCAGTTGCTTCCCCAGCACAGCACGCGCCCGTCCAACTTGATGGCGCAGGTATGAACGTGTGAACCCGAGATGCTTCGTACACCGGACTTCGCGTCGTCCGGCACGGCCGTCTGTCCGAACTGGTACCCGTAGTTGACGTCGCGGTAGTCGTTGCTTCCCCAGCACCTGACAGCCCTTGTCACGGTTAGCGCGCACATGTGACGCCAGCCGGCGGACAATTGCAGCACCGGCCCCAAGTCGGCGGGCGGCGTCAGCGCCGGCATTGCTGAAGCGTCGTACGGGGTGTCTGTACGCCCGGTTGCCCAGCACACCACCGAATCATCGGCTCGTATGCCGCATGACTGGTCAAGGCCCGGCATGACGGACTCCACCACTACGCCCGCAGGCGGCTCCGATGCGGCGTTCGCGCAGACGGTCTTCGTCGGTGAAAGGTTAAGGCAGACATCGTGATAGCTCCTGGCAAACGCCGGATCCGAGTGCTGCACTTCGTCCTCGAAATCGCTCGGAGCCAACGGCACTCGCAAATCAGCGGGCTCACGCAGGAGAGGGTTGCCTCCCCAGCAGCGCACGGACTCGTCAGTTGCCACCGCGCACACGGTGGCGCCGCCACTGGCGACCTGGCGCGTTCTGGGGAGACCTGCCGGCACCTGTGTGCCGTCGGACAGGGGGTGGCCCACGCACCGCAGCGAACCCGATTCCAACAAGAAACACATCTGGTAGGCCCCAACCGCCACCGCTGACGTCGCAGGCAGGTCGGCCGGTGGCGACCAGACAGCCCCGTCTGCCGGCCTCACATCGCAGAGAACCGAACCCAGCCGCGTCAGCCCGCAGACCGTGCCGTTGCCGTCGAGGTCGATGAAGTCAGTGGCACTGCGCCATTGATCTCGGATACCGCCGTGGCCCCAGCAGCGGATACCCCCGCTGACGAGAAGCACACAGGTATCCAGTCCGTTGACCAGAAGCTTCGCCACGGGGCCAAGGTCGGACGGCACGTTGAGCTGTCCGTGCTGGTTAAGCCCCCAGCATCGGACCTTGCCCGTGGGCAACAACGCACAGGAGTGGTATCCGTCAGCGCTCACCTGCGTAACTTGTCCAAGGTCAGCCGGTACCTCGGTCTGCCCATGCGCCGGCCAGCCGCCATGACCCTGAACGCCCCAGCAGCGAGCCTGGCGATCCACTGTCATCACGCAAGCGAACCCGGTGCCCACTGACACCGACACCGCCGGGGGCAGGTCTGCTGGGACTTGGGAAACCGGCCCAAATTCGTTAGTTCCCCAACAGCGGACCGTTCCATCCCGCTCGAGGACGCACGCGTCGTTCCACCCGACATCCACCTGACGGTGGGGGTTCACGTCACGTGGCTGAGCAGCCTGAGATGGCACGGCGCCCAACAACGGCGGAACCAGCATCGCGGTGACAAGCGCGATGCATCTCCTGCGCCGACTGCTCATA
>JAGWVT010000151.1 GCA_018970765.1 Actinomycetales bacterium | reverse complement strand
ATCCGCGGTTCCTGTCAAGGGGGCTGCGACTGGCCCGGTACTTCCAATGGAGACTTTTCATCGAGTTCTTGACGGTTACCGTGCAATGACGCACGTCTGCCACCAAGTTGCGTTCCCCGACATTGGGCGTTGACCGCCCAACGTGGGACGCGCCCGGCAGGCCAGTGCCGGGGACTGTCTCCTGCATTCCGCAGGGGCGTCGTGCACCGCAGTCAGCGCACTAGTGCGGGTCGAAGCTCGGCCACATCCAGCGCGTGCTCCGGGCACAAGTAGGTGCCTGAGGCCCAAACGACCGCCTGGCCTTGCAGCTTCGTGCCGACGGTTGCGAGGAGTCCCGCAGGAACTCCGTCGTCGAGGCCGTCGCAGACGGTTTCACCTGCAGAGACCCAATTTTCCGCGGGCTCGCTTCCGATAACCGCGTCTCCGAAGGAACGCAGAGCGTCCACGAACTTCTCCTCGGGCGTATCGGCGTCCTGTTGGACGGCGGCAGCGTCCTTCGATGCAGGCCCATCAAGGAGGACCGGCTCACGCTTCGTTCCTTGCGCTGCGGCAATGTTGTCTGCGATTGCGTTGTAGACCTCCAGTCCGCGAGTCAAGCCGCTGGGCTCGGCAACGGCCGAGGCAAAGTACAAGACAGCGCCAATCGGCTCGAATATCCATACTGAATCTTGGCCTTGGCGGACGAGAGCACGACCGCTTCGCATGACATCGGTTTCCAGCTCACTCGTTGACCCGCCAGAGGAATACTTGGTTCCCGCGCAGTCCGCTAGGCCCCGGTCAACCATGTCGAAGACATCGCTGGCGGCCTCGGCAGTGGAGAGCCACGCGCCGGACAGCCACAGGACTAGGTCGCCTTCCGCGCCGTTGACCATGTCCCGCAACTGAGTCTCGGAAGCCTCGCCGGTCGGGTTCAAAGTCTCCCACACCGATTCAGTAGCCGTGCCGTTGAAGATGAGCATGTCGGCGCACCGCTGCGGCGTGATCTTCCATTCTCCCTCCCTTAGCGGTCCCCAGCCGTCGTCACCAGGCAAGACGACCTTCTGCTCATTCATGCTGTCCCCATCGAACGGCCTTCCGTTGATGTAGTCAAGCTGGTCCTTCGAGGCATGCGTGAGCAGCAGGTCATCCGTTGTCAGTGCCGTCAACTCTGGCTGCGGCGAATCCCCAGCCTGACCGTTGGCACCACCGTTGTCGTCATCGCCGACCGTGGCACCCGCTGACGCCATAGGCATCCAGGTGCGGTAGCCCGAACAGGTTGCATCCACGCGGTCAAACAGTGCGAGCATCAGATCCGTGGTGCCCTCGGAAGGACTCGTGGCAATGGGGTACAAGTCCCGCAAGTCATCCGCGAGCGCTCCCCAGCGGTCTCTGTTCTCGCGCGCGGCTGCCTCTGCGCTGGTCAATGCCTGCTGAAGGGGAGGAATGATCGAAACCTGTGGATCGGTCCTCGGCCTGGTGACGTGAGGGGGCGTACCTTCCCGAGGATGATCTGAAGTCGTAGGTCTCGATCAAGGGCCGGCGTTGACGCGCTGGCTCGGGAAGGTACGCCCGTGCTGAAGATATCCGATGAAGGTGCCCTGCCCGGGGTCAACGCCCCGGCGGCAGTAGGAGGCTCGCTGCTGGATGAGATCGCCAGGGATGGAGCCCGGCAGATGCTGGCAGCGGCGCTGCTGGCGGAGGTCGCGGCGTACGTCGACGCGCACGCCGACCAGGTCGACGAGGATGGCCATCGGCTGGTGGTGCGCAACGGCCACCACCAGCCCCGGGAGGTGATGACGGCTGCGGGCGCGGTGGGGGTCCGTGCTCCGCGAGTGAACGACCGGCGGGTCGATGCCTCCACGGGTGAGCGGATGCGGTTCTCCTCGGCGATCCTGCCGGCGTGGGCCAGGAAGTCGCCGCAGGTCGCCCAGGTGCTGCCGTTGCTGTACCTGCATGGCCTGTCGACGGGGGACTTCGTCCCGGCGCTGGAGCAGTTCCTCGGCTCCGGGGCTGGCCTGTCCTCGGCGACGATCACCCGGCTGGCCGGCCAGTGGCAGGACGACGCGACGGCGTTCGGCAAGCGGTCCCTGGCCGGGCTGGACTTCGTGTACGTGTGGGTCGACGGGATCCACCTGAAGGTCCGCCTGGAGCAGGACAAGGTCTGCCTGCTGGTCATGATCGGGGTGCGAGCCGATGGGCGCAAGGAGCTGGTGGCACTGGCCGACGGGTACCGGGAATCGACCGACTCCTGGGGCGACCTGCTGCGGGACTGCAAGCGCCGCGGCATGCGGGCCCCGGTCCTGGCAGTCGGCGACGGCGCCCTTGGGTTCTGGAAGGCCGTCCGGGAGGTGTTCCCCGACACTCGCGAGCAGCGCTGCTGGTGGCACAAGATCGGCAACGTGCTGAACTGCCTGCCCAAGTCCGTCCAGCCGGCCGCGAAGAAGGCGCTGGCCGAGATCTACAACGCCGAGGACAAGGACCACGCCCGGATGGCAGCCGCGGAGTTCGCGGCGGAGTACGGCGCGAAGTGGCCCAAGGCCGCCGCGAAGGTCATCGACGACCTCGACGTGCTGCTGGCGTTCTACGACTACCCGGCCGAGCACTGGATCCACCTGCGCACGACGAACCCGATCGAGAGCACGTTCGCCACCGTGCGCTTGCGTCAGCGCATCACCAAGGGACCAGGGTCCAGGGCCGCGGGCATCGCGATGGCGTTCAAGCTGCTTGAGTCCGCACAGGCCAGGTGGCGAACCGTCAACGCCCCGCACCTGGTCGCCCTCGTCAGGGCAGGAGCCACCTTCGAGAAGGGCAAACTCGTCGAACGATCACCCCAGCAACCCGAAGCCCAAGCACCCCAGCAGCAAGTCGCATGAACTCGCGATCCACAGGTCTTGACAATTCCTCCGCGCTTGATGATCGACCTCACTCGCTCGACCGCTTCTTCGCCGCCAATCCCAAGGTGTTCACCGACAGCAAGCCAATCGGCAGCGCTGACTCTCGTGAACGCGTCGG
>JAGWVT010000048.1 GCA_018970765.1 Actinomycetales bacterium | reverse complement strand
AGTTGCACGACCTCAGCCATCGGTTCGGTCGGACGGTCAAGTGCGGCCATGAAATCTTCGAACTGATCGACGGGCATCCTGGTCACGTCGACCTCGCGTCCAAGGACGTCGTCGGCCTCCTTGAGGGCTGCGCGCTGGACAAAACTCGCGACGGACTCGTGACGGGCAACCGCGGCCGCACCAATTCGAGCCCGGTCGGCAGGACTGACGCGGGTCGCGATGCGCTCGAGTGCCTCTTTCTGATCCCGACGCGTCATACCGGCAAAATACCGGTACTTTCGCCGCAACTGCAATGGCGGAGCCAGTTCGGGGCAGATCACCGTCAGGTGGGCCCGATGCGCAGCGTTCATAACCAGCCGCTTCGGTCGGGGACGGTGAAGAGGAGATGTGCACTGGCTATCCGAACATGCCGATCCTCATGGGAGGTGCGGGGGGTGACCCGCCGGATTGTGGGAATTTGTAGTCATTCTCCCTTCGGATCAACGGACCTGTGTGGATCGCATGATCGGCTGGCAGCCCGCGAGCCCGCAAGGCGTCATGAATCTTGTCCAGATGACCAGAGATGTTGTCGCTCTGATCGTGCAAAACGAGGTTCAGAACGTAGAAGGGTGAGTGCTGTTGGAATGGACCGAAGTCGCCTGACTCATCAATGAAAAAGCTGAGCTCGCGCAACAGCACCCCCGAAATGCAATTAGGCGGGGGATGTCCCCGCCTAAAGGGTGGACCAAGGCCCTTCGGCCAGCCCAGCGGGGTCAGAGTAGCACCACATCGCGCCGAGTCCATCCCTTCCGCTGTCAGGCACTGAGGCATAACGGATCTCATGCAACGCGGTCAGGCAGCTCAAGTCGGTGCGTGCGCCTTGGCGAAGATGTCTGAATCGTGTCCGTGGAGAGCGGCTGTGGTGCTGAGGATTGATGCTGCGGTGTAATTTCAGCGCGTGACGCGACCGGTTCGTAGCGCACCATGACGCATGTCGAGGTTGCGCATGTTGACTACGGCCTCCCCGATGGCCGGATGCTGCTGCACGACGTCTCGTTTCGGGTGCCGAGCGGTGCGGTTGCCGCGATCGTGGGCCCCAACGGATCGGGTAAGACCACGTTGCTGCGGATGATGGCCGGCGAAGTGACCCCGGATGAGGGTTCGATCGTTCTTGGTGGCTCGTTCGCGTATATGCGACAGTTCGTCGCCCAAACCGACGATGCCACCGTGCGCAACCTGCTGGTCGAAGTCAGCGACCCGAGGATCCGTGCCGCAGTGCAGGCCGTGGATGCGTGTGAGTTGGCGCTGATGGACGATGACATCGAGAGCAATCAACTTGCGTACGCGCACGCCCTGGTGAATTTCGGCGATGTCGGCGGTTACGAGGCTGAGGCTCGCTGGGACGAGATCACCATGTCGGCCCTGGGTGAACCGTTCGCGGCTATCCGCTGGCGCCTGGCCTCGTCGCTGTCCGGTGGAGAGCGAAAGCGTTTGGTGCTGGAGTCGTACCTGCGCGGCCCGGAGGCCATCCTGCTGCTGGACGAACCCGACAACTCCCTTGACGTGCCGACGAAGCAGTGGCTCGAACGTCGACTTCGCGAGACCGACAAGACTGTCGTTCTGATCTCACATGATCGCGAACTCCTCAGCGAGGTCGCCACCCATGTGGTGAGCGTGGAACTGGGTGCTGCGGGCAACAGCGCATGGGTGCACGGGGGTGGCTTTGCGACCTTCGCACAGGCGCGTGCGGACAGGTTCGCTCGACTCGAAGAGTTGCGCAGACGCTGGGATGAGCAGCACGCGCAGCTGAAGACACTCGTCCTCACCCTGCGCACGAAGGCCGCGTACAACGACGGCCTGGCCTCGCGGTATCAGGCGGCGCAGACCCGCTTGGCCAAGTTCGAGGCCGCCGGGCCACCCACCGCGGTGCCGCGAACCCAGCAGGTGCGCATGCGCTTGGGTGGAAGTCGCACGGCCAAGCGCGCGGTCACCTGCACGGCCCTAGCCCTGGACGGCCTGACTTCACCATTCGACGCCGAGGCGTGGTTTGGTGAGCGGATCGCCATTCTCGGCCCGAACGGGTCGGGCAAGTCGCATCTGCTTCGCCTGCTCGCGGCCGGCGGTACCGACCCTGAGCCGGAGCATCGTCCGTTCGGCGACACCGTCATCCAACCGGTCCGCCACACCGGCGTCGCACGACTCGGCTCGCGGGTGCGGCCAGGGTGGTTTGCGCAGAACTTGTCGCGTGCGGATCTGCATGGCCGAACGCTGTTGGAGATCCTGCACCGCGGCGACGGACTCGCCGCCGGGCACGGGCGCGCTGGTATGGGACGACCTGAAGCAGCCCGCGCCCTCGACCGCTACGAACTCGCGGCCGCCGGCGAGCAGCAGTACCAAACGCTCTCAGGTGGGCAGCAGGCCCGCTTCCAGATCTTGATCCTCGAACTCTCAGGCGTGAACCTGCTCCTGCTCGATGAGCCAACGGACAATCTCGACCTCGCCAGTGCGCAGGCACTTGAGGACGGCCTGGCCGCATTCGAAGGGACCGTGCTCGCGGTCACCCATGACCGCTGGTTCGCCCGCAGCTTCGATCGATTCTGGATCTTCCGTGCGGACGGATCAGTTGTGGAATCTGTTGAGGCCGACTGGTCGCTGAACTGACCGGGCGTGAGAGACCAGCAATTGCTGACATATGTCAGAAGCTCCTAACTTAAGGATTTCGTCCTTGAGGCAGGTAGGCCGCATTGCTCGCTGGTCCCGAGCTCACCGGCTTGTAACATCGTGTTACAAGTGGAGGGGGCCGCGCGCGCCAGATGGCCGCCGCGGCGTCGCAGGCCCGGTGCGCTCACCCCTAGAGAGCCTGTTGTTTGCCACGAAGGCTCGCAACCAGGCCACACCATCACCTTGGTTCATCAACTTTTGCTGACGGAATTCAGCAAGGTCAATCACGTTATTTGCCGGATCTATGGGATTCATGAGTTGCTCCTTGAGGCGCCGTACAGTTGCGGATCTTGCGGTCAGGGGCGTCACATGCAATCTGTGCTGTCAGAGTGTGCAAGGAGGGTCTGACGATTACGCGCCGTCGTAAGGTCACGGAGCCCAGCGGACTCGTTGTCATAGGTGTGGTGCACACTGCAGGTGTTCGACTGAGACTGAGTTTTGGGGGTGATGGTGTGGCTGATGAGTCGTTGCCGGAGGGTCGGCAACTCAGTGACCAGTACTTAGCGGCATTGAATTTCGCCGGGGTCAAGCATCGCGGCCAGGCGCGCAAGGGCACGGATATCCCATACCTGGGCCACCTGCTGATCGTTTCGGGCATCGTGATCGAGGCAGCTGGTAGCGAGGTGCAGGCCACGGCCGCACTTTTGCATGATGTCGTCGAGGACCAGTACGTCACTGAGCAAGAGATTTTGGACGAGTTTGGTGAAGATGTTGCTGCCATTGTGATGGCCTGCAGTGATGCCGCACCTGCGCCTGGTGAGAGCAAGCTTCCCTGGCGGCAGCGCAAGGAACATCACCTGGCACGTCTGCAGTCCTGTGGGCCGGAGGTGTTGCTAGTTGCGGCTGCGGACAAGATTCACAACTGCGAAGCGATCTTGAATGATCTGGAACTGCACCAGGACGATCCCGTGCAGGTATGGAACAGGTTCAACGCAACACCGGCAGATATTGCCTGGTACTACACAAGCTTCCTTCGCACCATCATGGCTAACGACGTGCACCCAGGTGTTGTGGCGCGGTTGCGCAGGGGTGTGACGGCTCTGGCCGGACATGCGGCAGTAGCGCCGATGACAGCCCTTGAGGGGAGACCAGTGGTGCGCTGAATGAGATGCGACGATTGAGTAACGACTCGTTAATCATCTGAAATGCTGGAGTTTGTCATAAGAGCACGAAGTCAACGCCGACCGCGGCGTAGTTCTTTGCGGCTCGCCTATCAAGTGACACCAGGGTCGTCCCGTTTTCTCGGGCTGTCTCGGCAATGAGGCAGTCATAGATTGCGCCGCCGGAAATCGCAAGGTCGGCGACGAGCTCGACCACTCGCAGATAGCCCTCTCCGCTGAGCGCGATCGGCGCCCTGGGAAACATCTCCCCGAGAATCTGGCGCGTTAGTCCGGGCTCTAGTCGACGGCCGCCAGGCATCGAGGTAACGCAGGCATAGGACTCCGCTAGAACATGAGCGATTGGAGTAGGGGAATCTTCTATTCGGGAGCGACATTCGCTCACGACGGCGGGGTCGCTATGAACGATCGAGGCTATGACCACACTGGTGTCGGTCACCGTGCTGGTGCTACGCCTCGAGGCGCTCATCGCGACCTGCCTCGATGAGCTGTCCTATCTGAAGCGAACTCAACCCCGGCTGATCGAGGATCGGGTACCGAACTCGTCCGACCTGCTCCCACCGCCTTTGATGCGGAGCAGCTGAAATCTCGATGGCCCCATCGTGGTACCTGAATTCGACCTTTGTGCCCGCCACGAGTCCGGCGCGATCACGCAACGCCTTGGGAATGACCACGCGACCCGCCGCGTCAATGGTAGCCGACATGGCAAAAAAATACCATAAATTCACTAGTGGCGGCCAGAGGGATCACCATGAACGATCGAGCCCAAAGATTGGACTAGCGGTGAGTAGTTATGCCTGGGTCAGCGCGAGACCGCGGCGGGCGAGGTCGGCGCCAGTGAGCCCTGGCCAACCGTGCACAATCCGCTGCCAGTGCTCAGGCACAGCCGGGGCTCCCCAACGAGCGCCCAGCAGTGCGCCGGCAATAGCACCCACGGTGTCGGTGTCGTTCGCCAGGCGTGCGGCACCTTCGAGTGCCGTGGCTAGGTGCTGAGTTGGCTCTTGCGCGGGAGTGCGCGTAATCAATGACCAGGCGGCCTGCAGGGCATGGACAACCCAGCCGTTGTTGACGAACGTGGTCGCATCGCTGGTCTCGGCCTCTTCAATGCACACACGCCAGTAGTCGCGTCGTTCGGCGGGCAGCAAAGGGAGTCCAGCAATCAGGTTGAATTCGGCGTGGGTGATGGCGTATTGGATCGCTGCGCACCACAGCACACAGGCATCACCGGCGTGCGGGTCATGGTGGGTGAGGTCACTGATCGCCCGTGCAGCCTGTGCTGTTCCGTGCGAGTCCCCGAGCAGTGCGAGTGCGACTGGCGCGGTGCGCATCAGTGACCCATTACCGGCCGAGCGGCCATGTCGGTGATGCACGGCGGCGGCTGCGTTTACTAGGTCAGCTGCGGTCCTGGCTCCCTGCTTAAACACCGCCCGCGTCTGAGTACCTACGTCCTTGGCAGTCTCGGCCCAGGTAAGCCAACCGATGACGATGTCATCGAGGTAGTCCAGCAGCGTGCCCTGGTTGGCCTGGGCGATTTCGGCTGCCTGCAGGATGACGATCGACATCTGGGTGTCGTCGGTCCATTCCCCAGGCGCCCAGTTATACGGGCCCCCGCCGGTCATCGCGATCGGCGCGCTGGCTGGCAATGGCGTGGGTTGAAATTCCGTACCAGCGCCGAGGGCGTCACCGCAGGCCTGCGCGAGCAGCACACCGGCAGCACGATCGGCCTGGGTGGGGGTGAGGGGCTGCCGCGCTGTCACCGTCAGGCACCTCCCACCTTGCCTCGAGCCGTAGAAGCTTGCCGGCCATCGACGCTGGTCACGTCAACGTCGAGCTTCGATATGTCGGGCGTCCATATATGTCGAGCGTCCATATATATGGTGTCAAAGGCGCCCGGTTTGCATTCGCTCACCTACCTTGCATCCACAAGACAGCCGATTGCTCCCCGCATCGTGACTCATTGACTTGACTTACATTGTGAGTCATATTTGGCCGGTGACGACTCGGATGTCCGCTCCCGCGGTGCGCCGCCCCAATGTGCCGCTGACCGCCCAGGACGAGGCCGACCTTGCGCTGCTCCGCAGTTCGACCGCGCATCTGCAGGCGCTTGCCCGATTGACCCCCGGTTTCTCACCCGTCGAACAGCAGCTGAGTGAGGCTCACCTGCTGCACTGCGTGCTGGCTGCCGGTTTCGAGGCCGTGCGCCGATCCGTGGAAGCGGCCGGTTACGAGGAGCTGGGGGCGCAGTATGCCGAGCAAGGCGAACAGCGTCGACGAATCGCGCGACGACGTTCACCCGCCTGGGCGCAGGAACCGTGACTCACCTCGTTCGAGGCCGGGTGTATCGAGCACGGCCAGCGGGCTTCGATACGGACAAGTTCTTCGTCGTGGTGTCGAACAACGCGCGCAACCGTCATCTCGAAAGTGCACTCGTGGTGCGATTCACCTCGAGCAACAAGCCCGAACTTCCCAGCATCGTTGAGGTTCCCGAACACGAGGTCGCGCCAGGCGGCCGGATCGTCTGTGACGAAATCTATGAACTCTTCGATGACGAGGTCAAGGCTGACATCGGTGCCCTGAGCGCGCCCACGATGGGGGCAGTTGGGGAGGGTCTGAAAGCGGCACTCGGGCTTCGATGAAGCCGTGCTGCGTGGTTGGGTACGGTCGGGAAGTAGATATTCACGACGTTACGTGAGGATGGTGGGGGCAATGGCGCGCAGGTTCCGAGTCGGTCAAGCGGGTTTTCCGGCGTTGGCAGGTGCGGTTGTGTTGGGGCTCGTTACCGCCCAGCCCGCGAGCGCAGATCAGTGGCAGCAGCCGACACCGACAAGCTTCTGGTCCAGTGCATCGGCGGCGGCAGCCTCCACGGTGTACGCGCCGTCCGCGGCAGCACTGCGCGCTGCCCGAGCGGGGCGACTCGATTTCGCCAACTCCGGGTTGACGATGTACTGCAAGGGGCAGTGGAGCGTTGAAGCGGTCTATGGGGACAGCGCTCTCACCATTCAACAAGGCGTCGACAATGGGTCGGGTGAGTCACAGTGCGTCGGGGATGGGCCCGGTGCCGGCCCTGACACGACCGGAACCAAGGTCAACGTCGCAGGCAGTCAATTTGCGGTCTACTTCCAGGGATGCCAGGAGGGTGTGACCGATTCGCAGCAGGACGGGCTGCCCGAGGCCACGTGTCCGGCCGCCAAAGCTACGTACGCTGCTTTCGGGCGACTGCCTGCGGTCGGCGCGAAGAAGGCCACGTTCATGCAACTTCAGTCGCTGGGCTTGACTCGCCAGCAGCTGAGCCGAGTGATCCGGTCCCTGCGAGCAGCGAACTGAACGCAGGGCGCCGACAGCAGGCCTTAGCGCCCGAAAGGTGGGTGCCGTATCGCAATAAACGCAACACGAGTGAGTGTGTATTGCGTTTATTGTGTTTTCTGCTAGTGTGCAGACATGGCGCAACAGTCTGAGTGGCTGACTACGGGCCAGGCGGCACGAGAACTTGGATGCACCAGGCAACACGTCGTAGATCTCTGCAGCAGGGGCCTACTCCCCTACTCGCTCGTGAGCAGCCATCGCCGAATACGGCGAGCAGACCTGAGCGCGTTCGCAGCGGGGTCACAACGCATGACCCGAGATCAGCAGCGAAGCTTCCGCTTGGCCATAGCTGTGGCTGGGCATCTGGTGACAGATCCCGAACGCAGCTTGGCCGCAGCGCGAGCGCACCTTGAATCGCTTGGTCCTGGAAGCAGCCGGAGACGGGGAGGCAAGTGGATTGATCGCTGGAATGTGCTGCTTGACGGCCCACTCGATGACCTCCTTACCGCGCTCACCGCAGACAACACGGATTCTCGCGAGCTGCGACAGAACTCGCCGTTCATAGGAATCCTTACCGACGCTGAGCGAGAGGCTGTTTTTAGGGGTATCCCGGCTCGGCACGTAGAGCCCCAATGAAGCGTGCGGAACTTGAGCACTTGCTCCGAGCTGCGTCAGCCATCACCGAGCGTCGCGACGTTCTCGTACTCGGGAGTCAGGCAATTCTAGGAACGTACGATGAAGATGAACTTCCGAACGCGGCCATTATGTCCGTAGAGGCCGACCTGGCATTCCTTGATGACCCGGATCAGTCGATGTCGGATCTTGTAGACGGAATTCTAGGCGAGGATTCTCAGTTTCACCGCACACACGGGTTTTACGGTCAAGGGGTATCTATTTCCGTTGCCACGCTGCCTAACGGTTGGTTCGAGCGAATTGTGATCATCGAGGGACGAAACACGAGTCCAGGACGAGGATTGTGCCTGGACCCCCACGACCTCGTTATCGCCAAGTTGATTGCTCATAGGGAGAAGGACCTGGAGTTTGCTACAGCTCTCCTGGAGGCTGGGCTGATTCAGGCACAAACACTCGCGCAACGACTCATCCTGACCACTTCCGCTGCCCCCATCCAAGTTGAGCGGGTAAGAACCTGGCTGACTCGGCACGCAGATCGCTGGGCTTGAGGTGACTCTAAGGCGCCCGGCGGGAGCGCCGTAGCCACCACAGTCCGACGATCGGAAGTACCAATGGGATGAGGAGGTACCCGGCTCCGTAGTAGGACCACACGGTTGCCCGTGGGAACAATGCGGGGTCGATGACACTGAGAGTTCCGACGATGAGAACACCTGCAAGCTCGAATCCAATGGCCAAGGTTGCAATGCGTCGTCCTCGATCGCCCATCGCAAGTGCGACGGTTGCAACGATGTAGACCGCCGCGGCGACCGCGGAAAGCAGGTAGGCCACCGGAGCTTCATCAAATCTGGTGGCAAGTTGGACTGCAGATCGCGATGTCGCACCGATCGCGAATATCGCATAGAGCACGACAAGCAGGCGCGAGAGCCCGCGAGCGCGGTTAGGCACTGCCGGCCCAAACCTGCTGGATGCGAAGGATGAGCACCGGCATGACAAGTCCTACGACCATGACGATTGCTGAGCCAATACGCGTGCGATCTCCGCGCGTCCACCACCACGAACCGATAGGGATGAGTGGACTCAACACGAGGTAGCCAACGAACTCGAGGCGAGCAAACTCCCGGTCGGTACTCGTCATCTGGACGATGCCGCCGATGGCCAAGATGACGAACATCGCGGCGAGCACCAGCTGGCTCGCGTGAAGTGCTCGACTCATTGGGCGGCCGATCACGAGGTGAATCAGTGCCCAGATGGCAATGATCAACCCGACCGCAATGGTGGCATTCGCAAACAGGCCGGTCACACCGTAATCCTCTCACTGCCTCAGCCAAGACGGCGCTGAGCCCCCGGGGATTTTTGTTGTGTCAAAGTACCTCTCCTCAGCATCCAGATGACTCATCAGCGAAGGTAAGTGCCCCATGTCCGACTCCGAGACACATGCGGCTCTCGTCCGCCGACTACTGGAACGCACGATTGCCGAAGGCAGCATCGTGCTTCCTGCGGTACCCAGCCTGCTCGTTGAATACACGACCATCTGCGATCAACTCTTCAGAACACTCGGGGTTGTCTTCTCGGCGGCAGAGCGCGAGCGACTTGAAGCAGTGCTCGCCGAGCAGTTGGCGATTGCCTTCGATGCTTCACCGCGTTCGCAAATCGTCATTACCTATCAGGCGCCTGTTGGATCCACGCTTACGTACCACGTGAAGCCTCAGTGGGTCACCCTGGAAGATGCCTACGATTCATGGGTAGCGGAGCGGGAGCCACCGCTGTTCGGAACTCAGCCTGACGCGCGTGTGTGGTCGCTAGCTCACGCTACTGCAGACCCCGCGTCATTCCCGATTCTTGACCTTGGGGCAGGAACTGGACGCAACGCGCTCGCTCTTGCGAGGCGAGGACACCCTGTTGATGCTGTCGAGTTCAGCCCAATGTTCGTGGAGCAACTTAGAAGGGGCGCCACCAACGAGCTACTGAATATGCGGATCCTGCAAAGAGACTTCCTCGTAGACCGGGTTGAACTTCGTGACGACTACGCGCTCATAGTCCTCTCAGAAGTCGTGACCGACTTTCGATCAACGGACCAGTTGCACCAGGTCTTCTCATTGGCAGCGCAGTGCCTGGCACCGAGTGGTCGACTCGTCATGAGCGTCTTCCTACCGAAGGAGGGCGCTTCCATCGAGATAGCCGCGCGCGAACTCGGTCAACAGTGCTACAGCTCGATCTTCACGTGGGCCGAGATCGATGCGGCAAGAGCGGGGCTCCCGCTCGTCTTGGAAAATGTGGAGACCGTTGCGGCGTATGAACCCGAGCACCTGCCCGATGGAGCATGGCCGCCGACAGCATGGTACGAACGTTGGATACACGGACAAGACGTCTTCTCAACCGACCCGAGCTCGTCACCCATAGCGTTGCACTGGCTGGTCTTTCGTCACGTGCCGTGACCTCGGGCAACTTCTGGGGTTAGGTTGACCCCGAGCAATGGAGGCAGCCGTGGCTAATTACCTGATTTTCTTCAACCAGCAGTGGGTGGGTGATCACCCCGCCGAGTGGTACGAGGGGCGCGGGGTGCTGGCCCGGGCGGTGGTCAGGGAGATGGACGAAGCAGGGGTCCTGCGTTTTGCAGACGGCCTCGTGGAAGAAATCGATCAAGCGTTTTTCGCCGATCCGAATGGTGAGACGGTGACGTTCGGCCGTGGGCCTTTCGTGCGAACGGAGCAGTACATCGGTGGGATGACAATTGTCGAGGTGCCTGATGACGAGGCCGCTCAATATTGGGCTGGGCGCATCGCGCAGGCGTGCGGGTGGCCGCAGGAGGTGCGCCGCTTCAAGTCGTGATGGTGACAAGGCCGCGCTCCGAATCATCGGCGTTATCGGCGCCACTATGTATCGGCGGGACCATCATCGTCAGGCCTTTGGTGCATGATGCCTCAATACGACGTGGGTCTGTTGGGGGGAGGGACACATGGCGCCCACATGCTGGCCCGAGCACCCAGACTTTGTGAACGACGCCGAGCGGGATGCTTGGCGGGCTCTCCGACGACAGTTGCGTGATGGCGATGTTCTGCTGCATGGGCTTCGGTTCAGTGACCCGGTTGATGGTGAAGTCGAAATCGACCTGCTTGTGCTGATGCCGGATAAGGGCGCAGCGGTGATTGAGGTGAAGGGCGGGCAGATCACCTACGCCGAGGGCCAAGTTTGGCAGGTCCGCGGGGATGGGCGGCACCGGATTGACCCGGCCGAACAGGCGGCCAAAGAGATGCGAGCCTTGCAACGGTTTCTTGAGCGGCAGCCCGACTGGTCGCGTGGCTCGCTGCGAGCCACGTGGCTGGTCGCCTTTCCGAATACGCGGGTCGCCGGTGATCTTGGTCCGCGCCTGCGACGAGACATCGTGATCGGTGAGAGCGATCTGGAAGATGCCGCCGGCAAGGTGTTCGATCGTCTGGCGGATCCGTCCCTAGAGCGGTGGACCGCAAGGCCTGGATGGGTGCAAAGTGCGCTTGACCATCTGCTCGGCACGTACAACCCTGATGTAGAAATTCAAGGCCGCATGGCCGAGCGACTCAAGCGCGTCGACCAACTCACAGCGGGCCAGTCGGCCTTGCTGGCGGTCATTCGCAACCTGCGCCGCTTCGAAGTTACGGGCCCTGCCGGATCAGGTAAAACTTGGCTGGCGACCCAGCAGGCACGACGCTGGGCCGCCAGCGGAGAGCGCGTTGCCTACCTCAGTTACACCAGGGGCGTGGTTGAGTTGATTCGTCGCTCAATGGTGGACCTGCCAGCGGACGAACAACCAGCCTGGATCGGTACCTACTTTCTGCTCGCAGCGCAGTGGGGCATCCGCCCGGTCGACAATGACGACATCGATTTCTGGAATCGTCGTGGCCCGCAGGAGATGCTCACGCACGCCCAGAGGCTGGCCGACGCTGACAAGTTCACTGCCTTGGTCGTCGACGAGGCGCAGGACTTCGCTGATTCTTGGTGGCCTGCGCTGCTAGCAGCGAGCACTCCGGAGGCGAAAGTCGCGGTGTTTCGTGACGACCAACAGGCTGTGTTCACGCAGCGACGAGGTAGGCCGGATATCGATCTCGTCCCGTTAGTCCTTGATGAGAACCTGCGCAATGCCAGTGAGATCGTCGAGACCTTCCGACACCTCGTCGACGGTGAGATTGCGAGTCGCTCGGGTAGTGGCTTCCCATTGGAATACGTGCGCTGCACACCCAATGCCGTCGTGGAAGTGACTGACGACGTGGTCGCCGATCTCGTAGATAAACGTGGCTGGTTGCCCGAGCACGTCGTCGTCCTCACCACCCAGCACCGCCATCCGGTGCAGAAGGAGTATCAGGACAAGCAGGCGTACTGGAGCGATCTTTGGGAGAGCGATGGTGTGTTCTACTCGACCGTCGCGGGCTTCAAGGGTCTGGAGCGACCCGCCGTGGTGCTCATGGTCGACGGCTTTCACGATGATCTCGACCCGCACCACGTGCTGTACACCGGGATGAGCCGAGCTAGGGATTTACTCATCGTGGTGGGGCCGGAAGATTTGCTGGCTCAGGTGGGCGGAAGGAAACTACACCGGCGCCTGCTGCATCACGAACGGGTGCTGCAACAGGACAGCTCGGACTAGGTCTCATTTACACCGTCAGCCGGTGAGCGCAGAGCCTTCACGGTGGTGCATTTCCTCAGCGGCGCGAAGTCCACTGCGCAGCGCGCCCTCCATCAGTCCGGCCCACTCCCCAGCTGTGTGTTCACCCGCAATGTGAATGCGACCGTGCGGCAAGCGAATGAGTTCCTCGTCTCCAGGCCTTGCTGCCACGCTCAGACTGGAGTACGCGAAGGTGGCCCACGGGTCGTCATCCCAGGTCGTCAGGAGCGCGTGCTCTGCAGAAATTGTTAGGTCAGGACGCAAGGCCTGTAGGGCGGCAAGCCAGGTGTCGGCGCCAGCTTCAACCCGCAGGCCAGCCAGTGCCCCTGGAGACCCGCTGAAGCAGTGCACCACCGGCTGGACCTGCCCGCTGCCGTCAGTGGCAGTCCAGCACCAGAAGCGATTCGGGACGTCCAGCACCGCACTTGCCGCAGGTCGTGGGTGCACGGGCGCATGCAACTTGGCTGCATGCCCGCGCCCAAGTCGAGCCATAGCATCACCTTGCGTTTGGGGCAGGCCCGGCTGAATGTCCAACGTCTCTAACAGAGGCAGAGGCACTGTCAATACCACGCGCTCGGCACGCAGAACATCGTCTTTGGTTCGGACCTCAACTCCTTGGTCAATGGCATGGACACCGACCACCGGGCTTAGGAACCTCACTCGATCCCCCAACTCGGCAGCCAACGCCGTAGCGATTCGCTGGTTGCCGCCGGCCACACGTGCGGTGGGCAGTGGTTGCACCGACGCTGCCGCACCAAGGAGCACTTTGACGGACAGTTCGGTCTCCGAGGTAGCCCAACTGATCGCGGCGCGCGCAGCAAGCACCTGGGATTCGGTGGGGAACTGCGGGTGAGTGTCCAGAAAATCGCGCAGGCTGATGTGGGGGTTCGCGGCCTGCACTGCCGCATTGAGACTGCGAGCTGCGGCGGCCACAACCTCAGCAGTCACCGGTGGCGTCGTGCCACGGGGCTCACGCACGTAGTAGGACATCGTTGTTGGGGCAGCCGTCAGGTTGAAGCGGCGCAGCATCCCATGCAACGTGTCGTAGCCGTCCAGCAGAAACTCCGCACCACGTTCGATCACGGTGTCGTCATCACCAGGGACAAGTGGCTGCGACCACACCCGACCGCCGACTCTGTTACGCGACTCGAGCACAACAACTTCGTGACCGAGTTGTATGAGGCGATCTGCACAGGCCAGACCAGCAAAGCCGGCACCCACGACTATTGCGCGCACCTAGGCATGTTACGTCGCATGCTGGGTGCAGCGGGGGCGCATAGGATGGTGGCATGACTAATCGCGGTCGTCTTCCTCGTCTTGCTCGACTTGCACTGTGCTTCATGATTCCAGCTGTGTTGAGTGGCATCGCGATACCTGCTAGCGCGGTTGAGAAGCCGGCTCGCGTCATCACCCTCATGGCAAGTGGAGCGACCCTTGGGATCGATGACCTGAATGTCCAAGGAGCTTCACCGGGTGATGTGCGCACCCTCAGCCTGGCACTGACCAACGTCAAAGGTCAGCCAGCCGGCCGAGCCGAGATCGTCCAAACGCTGACTCATGTCGATGGCAATGTTGGCACCGCAGTGAAAGTCGTCGTCCTCAACCTGCCGCGTGGCACGATCACCGGGTTAGGAGTCACGGAGTTCACGGACTTCACCAACCCGCAGAGCCGGCCAAATGATGAAACCGAACACATCGCCATCACCGGTGGAACAGATGCCTACCGCGGAGCTAGTGGGCAGATCGACGTGCAGGTCCTGCCCAATTTCTCTTCCCGCTGGATCATTTCATTGGATCGCTAACTGCACCACGAGAGGACACCATGGACGAGCAATCGGTCACACGTGCAGTAAGTCCGCTGCTTCCCATCATCACGACGGTCCTCTGGTTGATCGTCCTCGTCATCGGGGCGGTCGTGGCTCCAATGTCCCTCATGGCCTTCGATAGTGGCAGCATCACACTTGGCATGGGCATGCTCGTAGCGGGCGTCTGGATGGTGGTGCTCTTCTGCCCGATCTCGATCGTCGGCGGTTGGATCGCCTGGGCCTTGACTCGTAGACATGTCAGTACTGGGGCTCGAACTCTGCGCGGAGTGCTCTACGCCCTGCCCCTGGCCGGTGCCTTGGTCTTCGCACTCGCGTTTGTCGTTGGAGGTTGATGAGATGGGCTCACCCGCAATCGTGGGCAAGCGGAGAACCAGGACAGGCCTGGTGGCCTGCGCGGCAGGTGGCTTGATGCTCGGTCTGGCACTTGCGTCGTCGGTTCCCGCATCGGCTGACGAACCGGCGATCACGGTCAAGGTCGGTCAAGCTGATCCTCAGACGGGAAGTGTCCGGGTCAGCGTTCGCCTCAGCCAGGGGTGCTACGACGGCTTCGCCGACACGCCTCGTCACCGTTGCTGGACCTCAGGTACGCCCTTGCGCCTCGACGTTACTAACGCCACGTCGCACGGAACGATCAGTGGCATGCGCTGGAAGGGCTCTTCCGGTTCCTTGACCTACACACCGACTGCTCAGGCCCGACATGCCGCAGCCAAACTCACAGCACCCGTAAGCGACAAGCGCGATCGATTCCGGGTGGCCCTCGTTGATGACAAGGGTGGCTCGCTATCGGCCTCCGTGCGGGTGAGCATCAGCCCGCACAATTCCCCGCCGTCGTTGCCGAACACGCACCCAATTGTTGGCAGCATGGACTCCCAGGGTGTTGTGCGCGGCACAGTTGGCGCCACTGATCCTGACGGTGATCCGCTGAGTTTTGCCATCACCACCCCGCCAACGCAAGGCACGGCGGTGGTTAACGCGGATGGATCCTTCGTCTATACGCGCAATTCTGGATCCAATGCCAGCGCCATCAGTGCTCGTACATTCAGTGACTTACTAAGGATCACGGTGACCGATGGTTACGGTGGTGCCGTACCGGTTCCAGTAACCGTCACAGGCTGAACACTTCCCTGTTATCCAAGGAGGCTGGCCACCCAGGTACGCACGAGCGCGTTGAAGCGGTCGGACTCCTCCCACATGGGGCAGTGCCCACTCGTTTCGAAGACGTACACCTCGGAGTTAGGGAGTGCGGCGGTGAGCCAGTCGGCAGATGCGAGCTTGACGACCTTTTCATCGCTACCCCACACCAGGAGATGCGGCACCTGGTACCCGGGTATGTCGGCGCGGTAGTCCTGGACTGTCTGGTCAGCCAGGATCAATGTCGCCGTGTTCGCGCCTGCGCGGCAGATATCGTCGAGGAGTCGTTCGATCGTTAGGTCATCGGGTGCGGTGTGAAACATCTCGGGAAGAAATCCACCGAGGAAGCCGCGATTGTCGTCCTGCATCATCGCTAGGTACTCGCGCAAGGTGTCGTGATCGGCAATACCGTGCGGCCAGTCGTCCTGGATGAGATCAGATGGACCCTGAGAGACAATCACCACACCCGCGACACGCGCATCATCACCAAACTGCCGTAAGTAGTCCCAGATCACCAGACTGCCCATGGACCAGCCGACGAGCACTGCGCCTCGCAAGTCAAGTTGCTCGATAACGGCTCGTACATCGCGGGCGTACTGGGCGACCGTGTGCCCGTCCTCCATCTGCGGGGATGACCCGTGGCCGCGGAAATCCAGGGCAATCACACGATGATCGCGGGCAAGCTCGTCCACGTTGCGTTCGAAGAATGCTCGGGACATGGCGACGCCGTGCAGCAGGATGATGGGGCGACCCGATCCCTTGTCCTCGTAGGCGACGGTAGCGCCGGTCTTGAGATCCAGTGACGGCATATTTGGGCCCTCCTGCCTTCGACACCACGTGGTGTGGTGTTCCTACGAATAGGGAGCTCAGTTTTGCATGGTTCGGATTCTCGGCAGGACCTCGTTAGCCAGCTTGCGCAAGCCCTCCGGGGTGGTGAGTCCGAAGGGAGTATCGAACTCCACACGTAGGGCTCCGGCGTCGAGGATCTCCAAGGCGTGATTGGCGATGTCCTCGGCGGTTCCCCAGAACGCGAAGCGACGCAGGATGTCATCCGGGATGAGTTGTCCGGCGGCTGCCGGATCACCCTGAGCCAGTTTGTTCTTGACTGCTTGCAGAAGTTCCGGATCCACCTCAAGCGTGGTATCCAGCCCGGCAACCACATCGAAGTAGGGAGCGCAGGCTGCCCGCACGGCGCGGCCCGCGGCAGTGGCGTCGTCATCCACCACTGCGACCGCGTTCAAACAGATACCGACCTCGCGTGCGCGTTGGGATGGCCCAAGGAGCTCACGCAGGCGCGCAACCATGTCCGGATTGGCAGATCCGCCCGCCTGTAGTTCGTCGGCGCAAGTCGCGGCATAGGCAGCGAGTCGGGGGCTCCACGTGCCAATGAGCAGCGTGACCTTCGGTCGCTGTGGTTGATATTCCAGGCGCAGCCCTTCACCCAACGAGTAGACCTCGCCCGTGTAACCAGTGGTGTCACCGGCAAGGAGGCGACTGACGATCTGGACGGTGTCGTCGATGGCCGCGATGGACCTGGACTGATCGATGCTGAGTTGGTCCAGCCAGGCGCCGCGCACAAGGCCGTAGAAGGCACGGCCTTGGGAAGCAAGGTCCAAATACGCGACCTGTCCGGCGATTTCAACCGGGTGATGTGTCCAAGGCGAGTACGCGGCAACACCGAGATGGATCTGTGTCGTCGCAGCGGCCATTGTCCCCAACACCATGGCTGGGGGTTGGTACATCAGATCACCGAACACGGTGATTGCATCGAAACCGGCATTTTCGGCAACCTGTGCGATTGAGACGTAGTCGGCCGGGGGGAAGGATCCGGCCAGTCCTATGCCAACCTGACCCGGCGTTGCGGAATCGCGAGCCATCGGTCTAGGTGAGATCGGCGGTGCGCAGTTCGACTTCTCCGATGCGATCAATGCGCATGATCAGACCCTCCTCCGGATCCGGGCAGCAGACGAGGGAATCTTGCTCGAGCCAGTCCCCATCGGGTAGTTGGCGCATCTTCCCGGCCAGCAGCGGGAACACCGCCTGCATGGCGTAGAAGCAGAAGTGCTTGCCGGCTGGAACGCTGAGTTGGTCGCTGTTATGAACCTCGAAATAGTCGCCAACGTTCATCCCGCAGACCGAGCGACCGCGGATCTCGTGCACGCTGACTCGAAGGTTGAACAGTTTCATGGTCTCGTCGGCCATCGAACCTCCTTTGCCGTCATCCTCCACAATGGCCGACGCAGCCAGCAGGGCGGGGGCCGCGCTGGCTGCGCCGGGCATAGGAGATTCCGCTCATGCAGGGGCGAAATCAGTGCGGTAGTTACGTTGCTGGGGAGTCGGCATTCAGGTTCGGCCGCACGGCGATCAGGATCGGGCCAATGATGACGCAGATAACGATCGCGACGATGGCGGCGATAGCTAGGCCCTGGCTAGCGACGAGCACGGTGATGTTCATCAAGGTGGTGATGACCGTGAACGCTAGCGCCAGTGCTCCCAGGAGTGGGAACACGATGGTGCGGACCGGGCTGACACCCCTGGAATCCCCGCGGAAGAAGCGGAGGACGCCAAGGCAGGTGAAGAACATCAGGAGCAGGAAGCCCAGGGTCGACACGCCGACTGTCACCGAGAGGATCTGGTCAAACGGCGTGTAACCGAGACCGGCGAAGATGCCCAGCAGAACTGCGATCACGACGGTCTGCACGATGGCAGCGACGTATGGTGAATTCTGCTTGGGGTGCGTGCGACCCAGCGCCTGCGGCATAAGGCCCTTGTGAGCCAGGGTGTGCAGGTAGCGATTGATGACGTTGTGGAAGGCAAGGACGCAGGCGAAGAAACTGGTGATCAGCAGCCACTGAACGATCTGCTCACTGAGCGGGCCAACGTAGGCGCCGAAGCTTGCGCTGAGCAGTGCACCAGGATTCTCTTCGGCCTTGGCAACGATGTTGTTGTCACCCCACGCGCTAACCATGGCCCAGCAGACGACGGCATAGAAGATGCCGACGACGGCAAGGGCGCCGTAGGTAGCCCGACTGATGGTGCGATCGGGGTCCTTGGCTTCGCTGCGGAAGATCGCGGTGGCCTCGAATCCCAGGAACCCTGAGACGCCGAAC
>JAGWVT010000150.1 GCA_018970765.1 Actinomycetales bacterium | reverse complement strand
GATTGTCGCCGCACTGCCGTACCTGTTGGGTTTTCGGCCCGAACGAAGCATGGTCCTGCTGTGGATCACCGAAGGACGCTTGACTCTCACGCAACGTGTCGATCTACCCGCGCCCGGGCAAAGTGCCCAGGAGCGGGGCGGATTCCTAGATGCACTGCTGCAGCCTGGATGCCACATGCAGGCGGACAGTCTGATCGCCTGCGTCGTTTCGGAGCGAGCGCCAGCAAGCACCGCGGCCGACCAGTCCACCAGCCCAAGGGCTCCTGGCCTGGCCCATGTCGAACTGATTGACGCCCTTGCGCACGCACTCGATGAGCAAGGCCTTCACCTGCTCGACGCATTGCTGATTCAGCAGATGCCTGGCGCAATTCAACGCTGGCGGAGCTTCCTATGCGAGGACGACTGTTGCCCTGAGCAGGGGCGCCAAGTTCCCGAGTCCATCCAGGTGAGCGTTGCGGCGGCTTTCACCCTGGAAGGGATCGCGGTGGCTGGCTCTCGAGCCGATGTCGCCCGATCGCTTGAATCGGAGTCTGGACCCGTCGCAGAGGTCACGAGATTCCTGGCGAAGCGCAGCGTCCCAACGCAGCATGCACGACTTGAACGATGGCGGACGGCGCGCCTGCGTCGGATTCGAGATGTTCTTGGCCTTCCTGACCCATATTCCAGTGCATCGGATTCCCGAGCAAAAGACGAGTCGCAGGAAGGTCCTCGGACAACCAACCTCAACGTTCGTGCTATTGGAGACGTCCTGCAGGGAGTCGGTGATGCACGGGTGCGCGACTGTCTGCTGTGGAGTCTTTCGCGCACCGATGACCTTCACCCGATCATTGTGCGAATGATGCAATGTCTTCGCGCGGCACCGGATCCGTGGGTGCCAGCCATGGCCACCTGTGTTGCGATTGCCACGTGGCTGAATGGCGATGGAGCTCGGGCAACCATGGCCTTGGACCGCGCACTCGCCGTATCTCCGAACTACTCCTTAGCCCGACTCTTGGATCTAGCTCTGCGAAGTGGCATGCCTCCACAGCGGTGGGCGGCCATGATGGCGGGCCTAACCGAGGCCGAATGTCGTGGCGGGAATGCCGACGAGGGGGGTTTGCCGTCAGCAGCGGTTGCGCTATAGTCAACGCCAGGTCAAGAGTTCCAGCATCAAGCCCCGGCTTGCTGGACGGCAACCCTCCACCGCGGTGGGGTGCTCCGGGTGAAGACCGGGCCCATTTGGGCAAGCGCGGGTCTTGCACAGGGCAAGACCCCGAGAACGAGGCGAGGTCACCCTATGTGCTGTTGTAGTTGTAGTTAGCGCCCACGCAGCGGTGCCAGTCGACATGTCCCAACGACATGCCGACTAGCCGTTTTATATATCGCGCTGGGCGCATACCCAAATCCAAGAAGCGATTGCCAGATAAACCACTTTTCAATGGTTCAAGCGACACGTTCGCACACTGACACGGAACAGGAGCAGTAGCAATGAGTAGCGGATGGTCTTTCGAAACCAAGCAGATTCACGCAGGCCAGGCACCGGATGGTGCAACGAACGCTCGCGCCCTGCCGATTTACCAGACAACCTCGTACACGTTCAACGACACCACGCACGCGGCAAACCTGTTCGCCCTCAAGGAATTGGGCAACATCTATACCCGCATCATGAATCCGACCCAGGCTGTCGTTGAAGACCGCATTGCGGCCTTGGAAGGCGGCGTGGGCGGTCTACTGGTCTCCAGTGGCCAGGCCGCTGAAACCTTGGCGATCCTGAACATTGCCGAGGCCGGTGACCATGTCGTGTCAAGCCCAAGCCTGTACGGCGGCACCTACAACCTCTTCCACTACACGCTGCCCAAGTTGGGGGTTCAGGTCAGCTTCGTGGAGAACCCCGATGACCCTGAGTCCTGGCGGGCGGCAGTTCAGCCGAATACCAAGGTCTTCTTCGGTGAATCGATCTCGAATCCCAAGAACGACCTTTTGGATATCGAGGCCGTTGCCAAGGTGGCCCATGAGGTGGGTGTCCCGCTGATTGTCGACAACACCGTGGCAACTCCGTACCTCATCCGGCCGCTCGAGTGGGGCGCGGACATCGTCGTGCACTCTGCTACGAAGTATCTGGGTGGCCACGGTACGGCTATCGCGGGTGCGATCATCGACGCTGGATCATTCGACTACGCGAAGTACCCGGATCGATTCCCCAACTACAACACGCCGGATCCGAGCTACCACGGTCTGGTCTACGCACGCGATCTCGGCGTCAATGGCGTCTTTGGCGTGAATCTTGCCTTCATCCTGAAGGCGCGCGTGCAACTGCTCCGTGACCTCGGGCCGGCTGTGGCACCGTTCAACGCGTTCCTCATTGCTCAGGGTGTGGAGACGCTGTCACTGCGCATGGAACGGCACGTGGATAACGCCAAGGCAGTTGCCACCTGGCTTTCGGGGCGCGATGAGGTGCTGTCCGTCAACTACGCCGGCCTGCCGACGAGCCCATGGCACAGCCTTGCGCAGAAGTACGCGCCGCGCGGTCCTGGTGCAGTGCTCGCTTTCGAGATTGCCGGCGGGGTCGAGGCGGGCAAGGCCTTCGTCGAAGCACTTGAGTTGCATAGCCACGTGGCCAACATCGGCGATGTGCGCAGCCTGGTCATTCACCCGGCCTCCACAACGCACTCCCAGTTGACTCCCGAGGAGCAGCTGAGCGCCGGTGTCACGCCCGGCCTGGTGCGTCTGGCAGTTGGCATCGAGGCACTGCCAGACATCCTGGCTGACCTCGAGGCCGGCTTCCGCGCTGCAAAGACTGCCGGCTGAACTAGACAGCGCATCGTCATGGTTCGCGCTTACGGGCCCCTGGACTATCAGGGTCTCCCTCCCGCCAGTGGTGCTTGGCGGGAGGGAGACGAACCTGGCCTGCGCCAATTCGTCGATCTCGGTGAATTCACCACGCAGAGTGGGTTCACGTTTCCGAATGTGCGCGTGGCCTACCAGACTTGGGGCACCTTGCAGCCCGGTGGGCAAAACGCGGTGTAC
>JAGWVT010000149.1 GCA_018970765.1 Actinomycetales bacterium | reverse complement strand
GACCACGGACGAGATCGCTGCGTTCGATGCCAGCGCTGACCTGTTCGACGTGGCCGTGACCCCGTACTACGCCAGTTTGATGGGACCCGCCGGCCAGACGTGTCCGATTCGGGCACAGTCGTTGCCGCACGCCGGCGAGCTGCTGACGTTTGATTTTGAGCTCGACGACCCGCTGGCAGAAGAAAGACATATGCCCGTCGAGGGCATTACGTACCGTTATCCAGACCGGATTTTATTCTATCTCACGCATAATTGTCCGGTGTACTGCCGTCATTGTACGCGAAAGCGGAAGGTGGCCGACCCTGACAGCGCCGCGACCCGCGATCAGATTGAGGAGGGGTTGCAGTGGATCGAACGCACACCCACGGTGCGCGACGTGCTACTGAGCGGCGGTGATCCGCTGACGCTGTCGGATGAGCGCCTGGCCGTAATTCTGGAACGGCTGCGGTCGATTCCGCACGTGGAAGTGATTCGCATGGGCACGCGCAATCCGGTGACCCTGCCGCAGCGGATTACGCCTGCGCTGGCGGCGATTCTGGGATCGGTGCGGCCCCTGTATGTTCACACGCACTTTAACCATCCCGCAGAGTGTACAGCCGAGGCCGCGCGCGCGTTGAACCTTCTCGCCGACGCCGGCTGTGTGCTCGGCAATCAGATGGTGCTGCTGCGCGGTGTGAACGATGACCCTGCGACCGTGCTGGAGCTCAACCGGTGGCTGCTGCGACAGCGCTGCCGCCCGTACTACATTTTTCAGGCTGATATGGCGCGGGGGATCACACACTTCCGCACGCCGCTGCGGGCGGGACTGGCCATCGTGGACTACCTGCGCGGCCGCATCAGCGGCATGGGTGTACCGCACTTCGCGATCGACCTGCCCGATGGCGGTGGAAAGATCACGCTGACCCCCGAGTACGCGGTCGAACGTGACGGCGCCGTCATTACGTTCCGCAATGGAAACGGCCACCTGTATCGGTTCCACGACGTCGATGAATCCGGAGTTCCGTGAATGACCGATGATTCGCAGAGCTGGCTGGATATCCCCTGGGAGATGATGGAGACGGTGGTGCTCGGTCGTTCGGCGATCGACGTCAGCCGGCTGTATCTGTCTGGCATCGCAGACGCCGAGGAGTTCCTGCGCTGCTACGGGTTTGACCTGCAGCGTCCCGAGCAGGCACGCGAAGTCGAAGAGATCCGCCGCGAGGCGCTGGAGTTCATCGTGGACGACCTGCTCGTGGACGAACCTCAGCTGATCATGCCGCCCGAGATTCGTGCCGAGTCGGACGTGCGACGCCTTTTGCTATGGGCGTCGGTTCCACACGTGCAGCAGCGGCAGAAGTGGGCTTGCTCCATTCTTCGTGTGATGCACACGTTCGCGCACTGCGGCTCCTACTTTCAGGACCTGTACGGTGACCAGATCCGTGAGCAGATACGCGGACGCGTCCTGCCACACATTCATCAGACCAACGACCGACTTACCCTTGGTGAAGGGCCGGATGCGATTCCGCTGAAGGCCTTTCAGATGCGGGGTCGCAAGAGCCGACGTTCGATTGCCCTGAAGCTGCTGCACAAGGCAGAAAACGTCAGCGCTGACGTCTTTGACTGGATTGGTCTGCGGTTTGTCACGGAGCATCGCTTTGACGCGCTTCTGGTGGCTCGGTACCTGCGCGCGCAGAACGTGATCATGTTCGCGAACGTGCGCCCTGGCCGCTCCCGCAATACGCTCCTGGACATGACGGCCGTGAGAGAGTGCATGGCGCAGCTCGACGAAGACGTTCGGGCAGGGCGTCTCGCCGAATACGAACATTGGCGAAAGCTGCGTGAGCGGGTGGCGAACATGCCCTATCCCGAGGAGCTGGGGAAATCGTACAATCCGTTCAGTGCCGCCATGTACCACTCGATTCAGTTCACATGCTCACAGCAGATTCGGGTGAATAACCCGCACCTTGCGAATTTCCAGCGCACGCTGAACCAGTCTGGCCGCTTCGAGGTGCTGTCCAAAGCGTTCGACCGGCTTCTTGTGCAGCCGACGTTCAGCTTCTTCTTCCCGTTCGAGGTGCAGGTCATGGACCACGAGAGCTTCGAGCGCAGCCGCCATGGACGTGCGTCCCACGGCGAGTACAAGGCTCGACAGCGCCATGCGGTCAAGCGTCGCCTATGGGGTGACTGGGTTGACGAGACAGTTCGACCGTTGCCCGAGACCACCGCCCGACGGACAGACGAGGAATCCGACGTGGTGACGCTGTTTGCGCCGGGTTTCAAGGTGCACGGGTGACCGGTTCGTCGCCCCGATACACACATGACATTCAAAAGTGTCAAACTCCACACAAGTATGGACCTATACAGCACCAATTGGCCTCTCAAAAGGCAACGCCGCCGTCTTAGGTCCTTAATTATCGTGATTAACCGCAACGTACAGACGGATTTAGACTGTAGCGCCCGCGTGAGAGGTGTACGCTAACTTCCGAACGCAATTTGTCCCGAAGTGTTCGTCGAGTTCCCACATTTGTGTGTCCATGACCGCAGAATCGTCCCCCAAAGAGCGTCCCATCTCGGGCCATATGCGTAAACGGAGGGCCATCATGACCGCTGCGCGAGAGCTGTTCCTGTCGCAGGGATACTCCGCTACCGCAGTGGACGCGATCGCCGCGCACGCCTTCGTCTCCAAGCAGACACTCTACAACCACTTCGGCTCGAAAGACCGTCTCTTCAGCGAGATGGTCGACGAGTTTATTGCCGGAGCGTTGCCGGCCGCGCTGGAAGCAGAGTCCGCGTCAACGGTGAGCCGCTCCCTCGAGATCGTGGCCGAAACACTGGCCGACCTGCTCATGCGACCCGAGACCGTCTCGCTGTACCGTCTGGCGCTGATCGAATCCGACCGACACCCCGAGCTCGGTCAGCTGCTCGTCGAGCGCGCCGAGAGTCCCATGCTCAATGCAGTCATGAAGGCGCTGGTGCGAGAAGGTGTGCGAGACCAGAAGGCCGGTCGCGCGCTCGCGACCGGGCTGATC
>JAGWVT010000148.1 GCA_018970765.1 Actinomycetales bacterium | reverse complement strand
GACCGGCTGATCGGCGACTACTCCAAGGCGCGCGACACACTTGGCTGGGAGCCGAAGGTGTTGCCGCAGGAACTGGCCCGCATCATGGTTGACGCGGATATCGCCCGCCTCGAGGGCGCCAGCGAAGGCTCCTTCTAAGCGAGTGTTGATCTGAGCGAGCAGTGATGCGTGCCCTGATCACGGGTGCAGCCGGGCAGGACGGCACCATCCTGGCCACCCTGCTGGCTCGTGAGGGAGCCGACGTCTTCGGCCTCGTCAAACCTGGCACCGAAACGCAGCGGCTGCTGCGCTACGTACCGAGCCTGCAACTCATCGAGTGCGATCTCGCGGATACACCCGGTTTGATGTCGGTGATTCGGGACGTGCAACCAGATGAGACCTACAACCTCGGGGGCTTCACTGCACCCGGCCTATCCTGGGATCACGTTGACGAAGTCCGTGCCATCAACGTCGACGCGGTCGCAGCAATGCTGCAGGCACTCGGCGAGCGCGCTGGTGCGCGGTTCTTCCAGGCGTCGTCGGCGTCGGTATTCGAAGGTGCTGATGCAATCCCGCAAACTGAGCGCACGCACTTCGCGCCCAAGACGCCATACGGCGAATCAAAGGCCGATGCGATGGCGCTGGTGCGGCAGGCCAGGGAACGCGGCATGCATGCCGTCTCCGGTGTGCTTTACAACCATGAATCACCCCTGCGCGGTGAAGGGTTCGTGACCCGACGCATCAGCATGGCGGTGGCGCGTATCGCCGCGGGTATGCAGAAGACCCTGGAACTCGGTGATCTGGATGTGGCACGGGATTGGGGCTGGGCGCCGGACTATGTGCGCGGCATGATGCTTATGGTTCGTGCGGACGAACCCAAGGACTACCTCCTGGCCACGGGTATCTCACACTGGCTGCGCTTCTTCCTGATGAAGGCTTTCGCCGCGGCGGGGATCGACGACTGGTCGAACTACGTGATCAGTACCGCTGACCGCAAACGCAGTACCGACACCAACATGATGGTGGGCGACTGTCGGGCAGCCGTGGTCGAACTTGGTTGGCGTCACACCGTCGACCTTGACGCGATCGCGGCAATCATGGTGCGTCACGATCAACGTTTGCTGGTCGATCCGCAGGCCCTCTGGACGGACTTCTAGTGCGACGCATTTCCTATGCGCAGAACGGCGAGGACGTCCGCGTCTGGCACGCCTTCCACGATGGTCCGGGCGGAGGCGAGGGCAGTCCCTTTACCTATGTCGACATCGGTGCCAACGAACCGCGCACGCTGAGCATCACCGCGAGCCTGTACGACCTTGGTTGGCGCGGTCTGCTGGTGGAGGCTGACCCTGAGCTGGCCCATGAACTGCGTGCGCAGCGTCCCGGTGACATCGTTGAGCAAGCCGCGGCAGGTGCCCAGTCCGGATCGTTGACCTTCTATCGCGTGCCGGGCACTGGCCTGGGCACTCTGGATGCGCGGGAGGCGCAGGCTGCGCGCGCCCGCGGGTATGAGGTCGTCGAAACACCGGTTCCGACCTGGACCGTGGACGAAATGTTGGACCGGCACGGGCTCGTTGAGGTGCACTTCATGTCCATTGACGTCGAAGGCGCCGAAGCCGACGTCCTACGAGGTCTTCAGCGGCACCGCCCCTGGGTCATGTGCGTTGAGGCAGTCAAGCCCGGCACCGCCGAACCTTCGCATCAGGAGTGGGAAAGCGACCTCCTCACCAAGGGGTATCGCTACGCAGCGTTCGATGGCGTCAACCGCTGGTACGTGCGCAACGACAAGCCAGAACTCCTTGAACCGATCGCTACGCCACTGAACGTCATTGACACCGGAAGCGCCGGCTGGTTGACCGCTGAACAGGCGCGGCTACAGGATCGTGACGACCGTCAGTCGATCCGTTCCGCCTGGCAGAGGGAACTGCTACTGAACCAGGCCCGTAATCAGGTGGACCCACGGGCTACTGCGCAGCAGATCCACGAACTGCGCAGCGCACTGGCCGGAGTCGAGGCCTCACGGTTCTGGAGATGGACGCGACCCGTAGCCCGCATCGCACGCGCGGTGAAGTACCGGCTGCAGCGATTCATGCAGGCGCTACCCAAGGGCATCCGGCAGCGGATAATCCGAGAGCGTCACCTGCGCCTCGTCAACGCCAACCAGCAGAACCTCGTCGACCCGGCCTACCTAGGCAACCCGCCGGCGGAGCAGGTCGAGTGGATCACGCCAGATGGTCTGCCGGAACTGCCCGACGCAGCCGCACTGCATCTCGCACCCTTGGACGCGGCAGGTGTTCAGGCCGCGCAAACATGGCTAGCGGCCGGCCCCTACGACAGCGACGCCATGCTCGTGCGTCGCACCGACAACCACGGCGATGAGTTGGGTCGAGTAGCAGCGGCCCTTCGCCTTCGCCTTGCAATTGCCGGACTGCCGTCGTCCGATACCCAGCCATCTTCAGCACCGGCAGGCGGTAGTGACGTGCTATTCGATGCGCGCAGTCTGCAGACCGCAGCATTCGGCACCAGGGGCATCGGTCGCTTCGCCCGCAGCGCACTCCTGGCCACCAGGCAGGCGTTGGGCGATGACCGCTGCGTGCTGCTCATCGACCCGGCACGGGACCGCCTCCCAGTCGAACTGGCCGGCCAATGCCGACAGGTCAGGCATCCGGGCCAGGCCAAGGACTACGCCGTGCTGGTGCAGCCATCGCCAATGACAGCATCGGCGGAGCCACTCCTCGACGTCTTGGCTGGTCCGGCTTTAAGCATCGCGATCGTCTACGACTTCATCCCGATGCACTACCCGACGATCTATCTGCGCCATGCGGCAACCCGCCTGGAGTACGCGGCTGCACTAGACGCGCTGCGCCACTACGACGCCTTTATCTCGATCTCGCATGACACGCAGGGTGAACTGCACCGATTCCTCGGGCGCACCCCGGCGCGCAGCAGCGTGGCCTGGCCGGTCGGCATCATGCCGACGACTGCTCCAGCGGCGCGCGCCAGCGCCGACGGCCCCATCGTCATCATGACCGG
>JAGWVT010000147.1 GCA_018970765.1 Actinomycetales bacterium | reverse complement strand
CCCCCGAGTTCAACGGGTCTTAGCTGTAGACACCAGTGTTTAAGGGGTTTTTAACCGTTGTAAGCCGGGTTACAATACGCCTAGCCTCTGAGACTTATGACCAGCACTCCTACGGCCAGGCGCATCGAGATGTGGCCCGTGACCCGGCTGGTGCCCTACGAGCGCAACGCTCGCACGCACAGTCCTGAGCAGGTGGCGCAGATCGCGGCGAGCATCCGCGAGTTCGGCTTTACGAACCCGATCCTGGTCGACAGCTCTGACGGGATCATTGCCGGGCATGGGCGCCTCGCGGCAGCGAAAGTCATAGGAATGACTATGGTGCCGGTGATCGTGCTGGACCATCTGACTGCTGAGCAGCGGCGGGCCTATGTGATCGCGGACAACAAGCTGGCGCTGAACGCAGGCTGGGATGTTGATCTTTTGTCTCAAGAGATCCAGGGGCTCTCTGAGGTTGACTTCGACATCAGCCTGCTGGGGTTCAGCGACGCCGAGATCGAGGGTCTCGCCGCCGACGGCTGGGCCAGCGACATCGAGGTGATCGACAAGCACGATGAGAACCTGGACGGCATCCAGGGCAAGATCGTGGTGAAACTGGACGGCACCTACCGTGACGAGGTGGTGGAAGCGATCCGCATGTATTGCGACGGGCACGCCATCAGCGTGGAGATCGGATGAGCGGCAAGCTCAATCTGCTGGTCGCCTACCCATACATGCAAGGGCAGACCCAGGTGCTCCAGGAGAACGCGGACATCCTCCGCCTGGTGGTGGACTCAGGGGCGTTCACAGCCTGGAAGGCGGGCAAGCCAATCGAGCTGGACGACTACTGCAGGTTCCTGGAGGTGCTGCCGGTTGCACCCTGGCGGTATTTCACGCTGGACGTGATTGGCGACCCGCACGGCACGATGCGGAATTACGAAACCCTGCTGAAGCGTGGATTCAAGCCGGTGCCGATCTTCACTAGGGGCGAAGACCCCAGCGTGCTGGAGGACTACTACAAGACCAGCGACGTGGTGGGCATCGGCGGGTTGGTGGGTACCTCAGGAAACCGGGGCTTCGTGCGTGGCATCATGCGGCACGTCGGTAAGCGGAAAGTCCACTGGCTTGGGTTCACCGCCTTCGAGTTCGTGAAGGTGTTTCGGCCCTACATGTGCGACAGCAGCTCCTGGACTTCAGGATCTCGCTTCGGTACATTTGATCTCTACCTGGGCCGGGGCCGGATGATCAAAGTCACTAAGGCCGAGATGGCGGAGAAGCCATCGCAGCAGATTCTGGATCGTGTGCGTTACTTTGGGCTCGATCCGGCAGGGCTCGGTATCAAAAAGAACTGGCACGGTGGCCGCACTTACAACAGGATTCTGGGCGGCTACTCTCACGTTCATCTCTCGCACGACATCGAGCAGAACCTGGGAACCAAGCAGTTCCTCGCATCAACAACAGGCCTCGAAACATCAATCCTGTTCGACGGGCAACGCTTACTCAACAACCGGATCTCATCATGAAAGCAGTCGCCATCGTGTCCGGAGGCATGGACTCAGTTACCCTTGCCCACTGGCTCAAGGCTCAGGGCTACGCCCTCCACCTGGTCAGCTTCGACTACGGGCAGCGGCACCGCCGCGAACTGGAGTGCGCGGCATGGCAGGCCGAGCATCTGGGCGCTGCGCACACTGTCATCGACATCAGCGGGATCCGCCCGCTGCTCAAGGGCTCGGCTCTCACGGACGACCTGGCGGTACCGCACGGCCACTACGCCGAGGAGTCGATGCGACTGACGGTGGTGCCGAACCGGAACGCCATCATGCTGAGCATCGCCTGGGGCCTGGCTTGCTCCAGCGAGGCTGACGCCCTGGCCTGCGGGGTTCATGCCGGTGATCATTTCATCTATCCCGACTGCCGGCCGGAGTTTATCAAGGAGCTCGGCCAGGCACTGCTCACCGGCACGGTGGGTCACCGCCGCGAGGGCCTCAGCCTGATCGCCCCCTTCGTTGACAAGAGCAAGACCGACATCGCCGCCATCGGTGGCGAGCTGGGCGTTGACTTCACCCATACATGGACCTGCTACGAGGGCGGTAACATGCACTGCGGGAAGTGCGGCGCCTGCACCGAGCGGAAGGAAGCATTCCGCGACAGCGGTGTGGCTGATCCGACGGTCTACGAGGAAAGCGCATGATCCTGGGAATCGTCGCCTGTTCGGCCAAAAAGATGCCAACGCCGTGCCCGGCGTGGCTGCTCTATTCCGCCAGCCCTTCGTTCAGCCAGGCCTACCTGGCGGCGCAAGCTGACTGCGACAGGGTGATGATCCTGTCGGGCCGTCATGGGCTCATCCATCCGGACACCGTGATCGCCCCCTACGACCAGCGGATTGATCCATCCAGGCCAGGCCTGGCCGAGGAGATCGCCATGACGGTGTCCAGTGCTAGGGCGTCCGAGGTGGTCTCGTACTGCCCTGGCGACTACCGGATAGCACTTCGCCTGGTGCCACATCGGAACGCAGCATCTGGCGGCATTTTCGAGAAGGCCAAGGCGCTGGGCAAGCGCGGCAGTGTCAAGGGCTCGGTATTCCCAATGAGGGAGTCCTTGCTCTGGCTGTTTTCTCACTCAGGGGCCACGCTGTCCGAGTTTCGCCAGTTCTGCCTCCAGACTTGGCAGAACACTTCTACCAGGCAGTGCCAGTACAACCGGCTCATCAAGTCACCATTCGCCAGGGTTTTAGATGGGCGCATTTACTACAAGTTCAATCTCAAGAGATCGTCATGAAGCCATCTGAACAGATCCGCCAGCGCCTGTTGGCAACCGGGGCCCCGTTCCTGGCCAACGACAACATCGCGGATGCCATCAATCCCGACGAGCTGGACAAGCTGGAGACCGAGGTGGCCGCCCGGGTCAAGGACCTCCTGCGCGCTCTGGTGATCGACGTCGACAACGACCACAACACCAGGGGCACGGCCGAGCGGGTCGCCCGCATGTACCTGCGGGAGGTGTTCGCCGGGCGTTACCACCACCAACCCAGGCTGACCGACTTCCCCAATGCCAAGCAGCTTGATCAGGT
>JAGWVT010000146.1 GCA_018970765.1 Actinomycetales bacterium | reverse complement strand
GCAGGTAACTTCCACGGCACGAATTCGGGAGTCACGAGTTGGTACGGGTTCACCCAGGAGATATTCCGGACCTGGGGTGTTGACGTGGCCGCCGTCACCCCGACGGATTCAGCGGCATTCGTCCGCCCTGCGCCGCGGCCTTCGTACTCGGTCCTTGGGCATCGGCGATGGTCCGAGGTTGGTCTGACACCAATGCGACCTTGGGCTCAAGCCCTTGCCGCTGCCCAGGCTGACGGTTTGCAGCCCTAGCGATCAAGCAGTGCGTTGATGGCGGCAACGACGCCTTCGCCCGGTGTTGGATCAGTGACTGCGTTGGCGATGGCTTTGACGGATTCCGGTGCTGAGCCCATCGCAATGCCGAAACCTGCCCAGCGCAACATGTCGATGTCGTTCCAGGAGTCACCTACTGCCATGGTGCGTGCTTGGTTGATGTCAAGCCGCTGACACAGGGTGGCCAACATGGTGGCCTTGTTGACACCCTTTGGCCCGACATCCATCCAGGCCACGTCACCGATGCCGAACACGACCGTGTGTAGGCCCATCTGCTGGGCGATGTGGGCGAAGCCATCTTCTCGGTGTTCCTGGCTGCGGACGACCAGGCGCGTGACCGGGTCGGTCAGCAAATGCTCGAAGGGCACCTGCCGAATGGAAAGGCCGAGTGCGCCGGCCCCGAACAGCTCGGTGGTGTGGAAGACACCGTGCACGTCCTCGACGGCATAGACGGCGTTGGGCAGCAGTTCAACGAGTTGATCAAGCACCGGCTTGGGGTCAAAGGTGACCGTCTCGATGATGGTCTCTGGCTCCACGGTGGCTAGGACTGCTCCGTTGCTGCAGACCACCCAGCCGTCCAGGCCGGCAGCACGTGCGATCGGCGCAGTTGTCGAGAGCGAACGTCCGGTGGCGAGCACTACGTTGATGCCAGCCGCGCGCGCACGATTGATGGCGTCGATCACCGGTTCGGCCACGGTGCCTAGGTGGGGCGTCAGGGTGTCGTCGATATCCAGAGCAAGCAACTCGGGAAAGAACCCTTGCGGGTAAGTAATCATGAGCCCCTCGTTATAACTTGCTTGCAGTGGGTGCGAGTTGCGTGCGACCGCCCAGGTAAGGCTGCAGCGCTTGTGGCACCAGGACTGACCCGTCGGGCTGCTGATGATTTTCCAGGACCGCGACGATCATCCGCGGCATCGCGCAGAGCGTGCCGTTGAGGGTTGCCAGTGGGCGAACGCCCTGCGCGTCGCGCATGCGGATCTTGAGGCGTCGAGCCTGGAATTCGGTGGTGTTGGAAGTACTCGTCACCTCGCGGTAGGTGCCCTGGGTGGGAATCCAAGCCTCGATGTCGAACTTGCGGGCTGCGCTGGACCCAAGGTCGCCTGTTGCCACATCTATAACCCGGTAGGGGATGTCAAGATCGTCAATGAAGGCTCGTTCCCAGTTGAGCAGTCGCTGGTGCTCCGCTTCGGCGTCCTCCGGGTTGCAATAGACGAACATTTCGACCTTGTCGAACTGGTGCACGCGAATGATGCCGCGGGTGTCCTTGCCGTAGGAGCCGGCTTCGCGTCGATAGCAGGTGGACCAGCCGGCGTAGCGCAACGGAAGCTCGCTGGCGTCGATGATCTCGTCGCTGTGGTACCCGGCGAGCGGGACCTCGGAAGTGCCGACCAGGTATAGGTCGTCGTCCGGGATGCGGTAGACGTTCTCGGCGGCTTGTCCGAGGAAGCCAGTGCCGTCCATGGCAGCCGGCAGCACCAGAGTCGGTGTGATCATCGGGATGAAGCCGTTGTTTCGTGCATGCGACATGGCCAAGCCCAGCAGGGCGAACTCCAACTCCGCACCGACCCCGCGAAGGAAGTAGAACCGCGAGCCGGAGACCTTGGCGCCACGCTCGGTATCGATGGCTCCCAACAGTTGCCCCAGATCAAGATGGTCGCGGGGTTCGAATCCCTCGGCCATGAAATCGCGCGGTGTGCCGACGACATCAAGAACCGTGAAGTCCTGCTCACCACCAACCGGGGATTCAAGGTTCACCAGGTTGCTGAGTTGCATCGCAAGCGCATTGGCGGTCTCGGCGGCGGCATCAGCGGCTGCCTCAGCCGTTTTAACGTCGGAAGCCAGCGACTGCGCCTTGGCCATCGCCGCGTCAAGCTCTACCGTAACCGAGCCGGGTGCGGCGCGTTCCTTGCCCTGCAGTACCCCGACCTGCTTGCTGAAAGCCTTTTGCTCTGCCCTGAGTTCTTCGAAACGCTGCTGCGCGGAACGGCGATCGGCATCCAACTGCACGAGACGGTCAACGATTGCGGTGTCCTCGCCGCGTCGTCGTTGGGATTCGCGCACGCGATCGGGATCGGTACGGATGAGGGCGAGGTCAATCACCGGATAACCGTAGTGATCTTGACGGTGATTACAGGTACTGCCCGGCTCCACCCTGCGGGGCACCGGGGGGAAGTTGCGGGGGCATACCGGCCTGGCGGCGCATCTCCTCGAACTGGGCCTTGGCGCTCATCTGCTGGGCGAACAGGGCCGCCTGGATACCGTGGAAGAGTCCTTCGAGCCAGCCGACCAGCTGGGCCTGGGCTACGCGAAGCTCTGCCTCGCTGGGGGCTGAATCGACGGCAAACGGCAGCGAGAGTCGGTCAAGTTCCTCGACGAGCTCTGGGGCAAGGCCCTCTTCGAGTTCCTTGATGGACTGGCGGTGAATTTCGCCTAGGCGGGCGCGGGCGGCGTCGTCCAGCGGCGCTGACTTCACCTCGTCGAGGAGCTGCTTGATCATTGAGCCGATGCGCATGACTTTTGCTGGCTGTTGCACCAGGTCGGTCACGGCCCGGGTTTGACGGTCGGCCTGCTCAAGTTGGCCGTCTGGGGTGGGGGAAACCGAACCGACCGGAGCACCCTCCGGGCCAACGATCACCACCTGGTGGGGGCCAACCGCCGATGGGTCGTCTTGGGGTGACTGGGTCATGGCCCCATGTTCTCACCTCGTCCGTCAACAGTCCTTTTGCCTCGTGCGCCACATGTGGCACACTTACCCGGCTTTCCTGAAGAAGCGCCG
>JAGWVT010000145.1 GCA_018970765.1 Actinomycetales bacterium | reverse complement strand
ACGGTCATCGTGGGACTCCATTCGAGAGTGCTTTGGAAGGTTCACTCGAAGGATCCCCGGTGACCGTCGCCCACCTCAGCGCGACACGCTCACCGGGATCCGTACACCACTCTGCCGGACGCAACTTCCTGGACGACCCAAGACTGGCTCGTTAGGCTGACGCAATGGCTCGTAGTCTCCAGTTGATGGCGGTCGGCATGGCCGCCCTGGCTGCGGTGACGATGTTGGCACCGCAGGCCACCGCTTCCAGTCCACAGGCCGGGACAGTGCCGGTACCGAACGGCCGCTACGGCGGCATCGATGCGGCCGGCAACATGGTGATGTTCACGGTGCGCAATCGCAAGATCGTCAACCCCAGGGTTGTCCTCATGATCACCTGTCGGTATTCGGACGGCACGACCTCCGATGTCCCATACGGCCCGACGTCGAGCAATAACGCCAGGTCCGCGCCGATACCGGCCAATGGAAACGGCTCGATCGCCTGGGTCGAGGAGTTCGATTCGAGTCTGCTGAAGGACGCGGAAATCTCCGTCAACTACACCTTCCGGCGCGGTCGCGTGCCGCTGGCCAGTGTCGACCTCATCTCGCGCGATCCGGAAGAGAGTTGTCAGGGATCGGCAAGTTTCCGGCTGAACGATCGCAGCACCACCACCCCCTTGCCGGGTGCGCAGGAGTGTGTTTCCCCTACCTGGGCCCCGAATCTGTGCGCGGAATTAGGTGTCCGCTGACCTGATCTCGCTGTGAAGCGCAAGGTGGGCTCACGCGCGCATCCTGGCCGTCCGGCCCATCAGTCGGTTTCTGGTGACTCCTGAACTGCGACCTCGGTGCCGTGATCGACGACATGGGTCTGACCGATGGCCTTGGCCTGGCTGGAGTTTGGGCCTGGCTGGTCGACGAAGATCGCGTCCCGGTAGTAGCGAAGTTCTGCGATTGACTCCCTGATATCCCCCAGGGCCCGGTGATTGCCTTTCTTCTCCGGGCTGGCGAAATACACGCGGGGATACCAGCGCTTGGCTACTTCCTTCACGGTGGACACGTCCACCAGCCGGTAGTGCAGGTAGTCGTCCAGCAGTGGCATATATACGGCAAGGAAGCCTCGGTCCACGTACACGCTGGAACCGGCCAATGAATCACCCCGACTTTGATGCGCACTCGTTTGTGAGTGCGCTCGCCGGGTTTGGGGCGCTGACTGCAGCGTAGTAGGCGGCCTCGTATTCCAGTGGCGGGATGAGCCCGAGGCGGTGCATCAGTCGCTCGTTGTTGTACCAGTTGACCCAGCGGGATACGCCGTCCTCGAGCTCGCTGATTGTCCTGGGTGTCGTGGGCAGGAATGGCGACCCGGGCCGGTAGCACTCGGTCTTGAACAGCCCGATCGTCGTCTCGGCCAGGGCATTGTCATACGCATCGCCGACGGATCCGATGGAGGGCACCAGTCCTTCCATCAGCAGGGTCTGCCCGAAGTGGACAGCGGTGTATTGCTTGGGTTCAATCTGTCGATGCAACACCGGGTTGTTCCAGGGAGCGTACTTGCTCCTGGAACACTTCAGCGGGGGTCCTCCAGTTGAGGCTCTTGCGGGGCCTGTTGTTGAGTGCGAGAGCTACTGCTGCGAGGTCGTCGGCGGTCCAGCGGGACAGGTCGGTGCCTTTGGGGAAGTACTGGCGCAGCAGTCCGTTGGTGTTCTCGTTCGTCGGCCGCTGCCAGGGTGAGTGGGGGTCGGCGAAGAACACCTTCGTGCCCGTGTCGAGCGTGAACTGGGCGTGCCCGGAGAGCTCCTTGCCGCGGTCCCAGGTCAGGGTCCTGCGCAGCTGCTCGGGCAGGCTCGCCATCGATGCCGTGAGCGCGGCGTTCATCGCGATGGCGCCGTAGCCGCCGAGCGATGGGCCGTTCTTGACCGGTGCGATCTCGCCGTGGCCTTCCAGCCGTGGCAGATGCACGAGCACAGTCGAGCGGCTCTTGCGTTCCACGACCGTCCCGATCGCAGACCTGCCAGTGCCGATGATCAAGTCGCCCTCCCAATGCCCGGGAACGGCGCGGTCTGCGGCCTGCGCGGGACGCTGGGAGAACACGACATCAGCAGTGACGTGTCCCTGTGGTCGGTTCCGGGTGCGTGCCCGCGGCTGACGCAGTGCCCGACCCGTGCGCAGGCACGCGACCAGCTCCCGCGCCAGCGCACCGCGGCCCTCGATGAACAGCGACTGGTAGATCGCCTCGTGGCTGATGCGCATGGACTCATCATCGGGGAAGTCGAGCCTGATCCGGTTCGCGATCTGCTCCGGACTCCACGCGGTCGCCCACCGCCGGTCCTGCCGGAACGGCTTGTTCAGCCCCTTCCAGGCCGGCGGCTGCGGCCCGGTCACCACGGTGCCATCCGGCCGCCGGATCACGCCCGCCAGCCGGTCCTGGACGTACTGCCGCAGCACGGGATCGGCGACCAGTTTCGCGACCTTGGGACGCTTGGCGGCTTGCTGCGCCTTCCACTGCGCCACCAGCGCCCGGTACTGCAGCTTCCCGCCACGCGTAGCGGCGTTGCGGCGCAGCTCGCGGGAGATCGTCCCCGGGTCGCGGCCGATCCTGCGGGCAACCTCGCGTACGCCGCGGCCTTCAGCGCGCAGCAGCGCTATCTCCTCGCGCTCGGCGAACGACAGGTATCGGCCGGTGGGTTCGGCCAGTGAGATCGGTGGCATGCCACCAGCGTGGCGAAACCAGCGGCTCCCCACCGGAACGGACACGCCCACGCTCAGCGCCGCCTCGGCCGAGGTGACACCCGTTGCGATCGCACGCCAGAAGTCCCGCTGCACCGCCCGGGAGGGAACAGGCCGCCCAGGCGAGCGCATCGACGGCCGCAAGGCCCTGTCGGCACGCCACTGCCGACGCACACCATCGGGAACATCGCCAGTCTTCTTGCTCCAGTCCGCCGTCGCCACTATCGAACACCTCCGAAATCACGGGGTGTTGCGACGACCAGTTGAATCCACCTTGCGAGCCCGCATCGCTGTGGCGGCTGGTGGTGCCTTCCAGTGGCTCGCCCTGGCGGGCCCGGAAGGCGGCTGCCTGGCGCACGGACCGCTCCACGAACGCGG
>JAGWVT010000144.1 GCA_018970765.1 Actinomycetales bacterium | reverse complement strand
CCGAGCGCCGTGGTGGCCGGGTGCTGAGCCGAGGTGATGGTGTCACCAACGCGGGACTGGCGAACGTCCTTCACACCGGTGATCAGGTACCCCACCTCGCCAACACCCAGCCCAGCGCTGGGTACCGGCTCAGGTGAGATGACACCCACCTCGAGCAGTTCGTGCATTGCACGGGTGGACATCATGGTGACGCGTTCGCGGCTACTGATCGATCCGTCGACGACCCGCACGTAGGTCACCACGCCGCGGTAGGTGTCGTAGACGGAGTCGAAGATCAGTGCTCGCGCTGGTGCGGCAGGATCGCCCACCGGGTGCGGAATCTGCGCCACGACTGCCTCGAGTAGTTCCCCGACGCCGACTCCTGTTTTCGCGGACACTCTCAACACGTCCTCAGGCTGGCAGCCGATGATGCGGGCCAACTCCCCCGCGTACTTCTCCGGCTGCGCTGCCGGCAGATCGATCTTGTTGAGCACCGGGATGACCGTCAGGTCGTTTTCCATGGCGAGATATAGGTTGGCCAGCGTCTGCGCCTCGATACCCTGCGCCGCATCGACCAGCAGCACCGCTCCCTCGCACGCAGCAAGCGACCGGGAGACCTCATAGGTGAAATCCACGTGCCCGGGGGTGTCGATCAGATTGAGGATGAAATCCTGCCCGTCGACGGCCCGGTAGGGCAGGCGCACCGCTTGGGATTTGATGGTGATCCCGCGCTCGCGTTCAATGTCCATCCGGTCCAGGTACTGCGCCCGCATCTGGCGTTCCTCGACGACCCCGGTCACCTGCAGCATCCGGTCGGCAAGGGTGGACTTGCCATGGTCGATATGGGCGATGATGCAGAAATTGCGGATCTGCCGGGGATCGGTGGCTCCGGGCTGGGGTGCCATCGTGATTCCTCCGGATGCGGGACTCGGGTCGAAATGAGCGCGATCTGACCTCGATTTGGGCCAAGGCCAGCCTACGGGTACCCTCTGCACGTGGCGAACATCAAGTCGCAGATCAAGCGCAACCGCACCAATGAGCGCGCCCGTCTGCGTAACAAGGCCGTGAAGTCCTCCCTGCGCACTGCCGTGCGCCGTTTCAAGGAGGCTGCCGATGCCGGCAAGACCGATGAGGCCCGCACCCTGGCCCGCGCCGCCACCCGCGCCCTAGACGTGGCCGCCTCCAAGGGCGTCATCCACGCCAACCAGGCCGCTAACCGCAAGTCAGCCATCTCTACCCGCGCTGCTGCTCTGTAGCCAACCCTCGTCGCGGCCCCGTAAATCTGGGCGTCGGAACAACGCTGACTCCCGATTCATGGGCCGCTGTTCCCAAGCGCTTGTCAAACGTGGCTAGGGCCGCTCCTGCTTCGATCGCCGCGTCTAGGACGCAGCAGTCAAGCAGGGGTAGGCGCGTGCGGGCCCTCAATCGCGCCAGCCTCATTGACTCACCCTCGCTGGACGGGGAAACGCGAATACCCAAGACCCTGAACGCGATATCGATCTCTCGCTCGCGACCGGTGCGCACTGCCCCAACCGCGGATTCGGCAAGCGTCATCGTGTGCGCGATGAGGCCTTGAGTCCTGGCCCCTTCGCGAAGAATGCCGCGTGCCTCGGCATGGTGCGCGTCGCCTACTGACATCGCTGCGATGAGGACACTGGCATCTAGTACGAGTAGGTCGGTCACTGGCGTAGCTGCTCCCAATCCTTCCGCATCTCTTCGAGATAGCCGTCGGGGTAGCAATCTGAGAGGCTTTCCAAAACGTCGAGCGCGTGCTCAATTTGCAGGGCACGCTCAATGGGGCTGGCCGCTAGTTGGGCCGCACCTTCCAAAATGAGTCGACGAACGACATTGATACGCGACTCGGTTGGCCAGCGTCGCACGCCGAGGTCGATTGCAGCGGCGATGTCTTCGGTCTCAGTCACATGGTGACGTACTCGAGTCGTTGGCACATCGAAGTGTACCACCGTGCACGTTGGTGGCTCACCTTGGCAGTCCCGTTAGCCCGACCGACGGGCGGCGGTGCGCAGTACGAGCCTTTCCAAAGCCAGCAACTTCTGCTGGTTGTCCAAGCTGGTGCCCTCCCCCACGCCGCCCTTAACGGCGCCGTCAGCCTCGGCCAACGCGACGACGGCCTGAGCGAGTCGGCGCTGATCCCCGCTCCATGCCGACCACTGACGGCGCAAGACCTTCACCTTCCAGGGCGGGACACCCGCTTCTTTCGCAGCGTCAACCTCGGAGGCACCCGGCCCAACCGCCGCCACCCGCACGATGGAACGCAATCCACTGGCCAGCGCCATCACCGTCGGCACGCCCACCTGCTCGCCACCGGCCATGGACCAACGCAGACTTCGCAGGGCATCGGCGCCCCGACGCTCCCAAACTGCGTCGGCGATCGCGAAGCCGCTGACCTCGGCGACACCAGCAAAGGCAACCCGCACATCGTCGGCGGTAATGGGATCGTGCTCGATATCCCGGATGCACTGTTCAATGGCAGCAACGAGCAAACGCACGTCCTGCCCGATCGCGTTCATCACGATCTCCAAGGCCTCTGGCGTCATTGATCGCCGCTGCTCACGCAGTTGTGCCTGCAGGAAGTCGGCTGTGGCGCGGCCGCGCTTCAGCACAGGGCAGTCCACCACCTGCGCCCCGGCTCCACGCAGGACCTCCACCAATGCCTTGCCCTTGACCCCACCCGGATGGGTCGCGATGAGGTAGCAGGTGTCCACCGGCTCCTGCACATAGGCCCGCAGCGCCGCGTCGACAGATTCATTGGAATCCTCGATGCCCTTGACGATCAGGATGGTCGCATCGCCGAACAGGGTGGGGGCCATGGCTTCACGAATTGCTGTGCCGGCATCAGCATCGCTGGCGTTGACAGACACCCGCACCGCCGGACCGACCTCGGCACGGGCCTGCGCCACTGCTCGATCGACGGCTCGATCGATGAGCACCGGCTCACCGCCCATCGCCAGCGTGATGCGGGACATGATTGGAGCCTCTCACGTCAATGGGACGTCACCGACATCAACCTCGCGCATAGCCTGCGCCACGACCAACTACTGCCGCTCGAATCGTTCGAATGCCCACAGGTCTAAGTCGTCCAGGACGGGACC
>JAGWVT010000143.1 GCA_018970765.1 Actinomycetales bacterium | reverse complement strand
GATCAAGCGCGAGGTCGAGAGCACGGATTCGGACTGGGATCGCGAGAAGCTCCAGGAGCGCCTCGCCAAGCTCAGCGGTGGCGTGGTCGTCATCAAGGTTGGCGCGCATACCGAGGTGGAGCTCAAAGAGAAGAAGCACCGCATCGAAGATGCCGTCTCGGCAACGCGCGCAGCGATCGAGGAAGGCATCGTCGCCGGCGGTGGCGCTGCGCTCGTGCAGGCCGCTAAGTCACTGGACGGCGACCTGGGTCTAGAGGGCGATCAGGCCACCGGCGTGGGCATCGTGCGTCGTGCCGCAGTGGAGCCACTGCGCTGGATCGCGGAGAACGCTGGCGAGCAAGGCTATGTGGTGGTCTCCAAGGTCGCCGAACTCCCGGCCGGACATGGCATGAACGCTGCCACCGGGGAGTACGTCGACCTCGTCGCGGCCGGTGTTATTGACCCGGTCAAGGTCACGCGGTCGGCCCTGCAGAATGCCGCGTCCATCGCGGGCATGCTGCTGACCACCGAGGTGCTGGTTGTGGAGAAGAAGGAAGAGCAGCCCGAGGCGCATGGCCACGGGCACGGTCACGGCCACTCGCACTAAGTTCCGCTGAGGCGGGGTGAGTCGATGACTCACCCCGCCTCAGCCATGTCCCGGCTGAGCAGGGGATTAGGGGCTCCGAGGTCTCAAACTGCGAGGACAAGGGCCATAATCGCGCCATGGCCGACAACGACCGCGCGATCCGCGATGCGGCCGTCCGGATTTTGGCGGAACGCGGTTGGCGGTCGATGACGACCACGGAGGTCGGCCTGCAGGCGGGCCTTACGCACGGAGCCGTCTATGAACGTTTTCGCAACAAGCAGCAACTGGCGCTGACCATTTGGGACGAAGAACTGAGCCCAACTCTTGTTGGGGAACTGGATTCGCTGTGGGCCGCTGGCGACAAGACCGGTCTTCACGGGTCCCTCGCCTCGTTTTGGACCCCGTCGCCTCAATTGCGCGCGGCGGTGGAACTCTTGCTGGCGGCGGAGTTTGACCCTGACCTGCGACAGGGTGTGCGAGAACCAATCGCTGCGCTCCTAGCTGCCCGCCTAGATTCCGTGACACCTCGGTCGGCCGTGGTCGACTTGACCTTGGCGATCGCGGCTTTGGGCTTAGTGATGGCAAGTGACCGCCCTTGGGTTCCTGACACCTCAGTCGACTATCCAGTCAGTTGGCTGCTGGCTGGCATTGAGGGACTGGACTTGGATGTACCGGGCGCTGACGTCACGCCGATTTACCTGCTGGAACCGATGATCGATTCTGGTGATGAGCGCATGGACCGTGTCATGGAAGCAACCGTTGCAGTGGTGGGCGAACGGGGGTACGACAACGCGTTCCTCAGAGACATTGCCATCAAGGCTGGGTACTCAACGCGTGCGGTGACCCGCAACTTTCAGCACAAGATCGATCTCATGGCTGCAACCCTGCGGTGGCAGCACCGACGCGGGCTGGCCGGACTTCATGACTACCTGCAGCGCGCAGGGAAAGAAATTGGGCCAGGTCAGGCCGAGGCCGCCGCGTGGCGTTGGTACCTCTCCCCGGAACTGGCCCATGCCCGCACCATGCTCATCGAAGCCAACCGCCTGCAAACAACGGAGCGCAGCTGCTGGGAGGCCATGATCCCCGCGGAAGTGGAAGCGGTGGAAGGGTACGCGGACCACAACCCGCAGCCCGACCGCACCAGTGCACTCTCGGCAGTCCATCTCGAGTTTGGCATCGGCATGGGTCTGCTGGCCGTGGCTCGGCTTCTCCCCCAGGCGCACGACGTTCCATTTCAGGCCATCACCGTGCCCATGCAGGACTACCACGCGTGGAGCGGGTCCGCCTCTGAGTAGGGGGCCACTGCGATCTCCGTAGCTCGCTACCCCCGAGAGGCAACAAGCCTCTCAACACGGGCGCCTCCGCCATGCGCCCAGTCTGAGGCCCAGCCAGCCATCCCTGCCACGTCGTCATGTGCTTGCGTCGGCGTAGGAATTACCCTAATGTTGCCATTCGGATAATGGTCACTGTTGGCCAAGCCCGGGGAGGTCCAATCATGGAGGGTGTTGAGGAGCACCAGCCACAGGCCGCTGACTCTGCCGGACTACTCGGCAAGACCGCGGTCTCTGGGCGATGGATGTCAGCCACAGTGGCCACGGTCCTGCTCGCGACCGGCGGCGTATTGGCGGGAAGCAGCGTCCTCAGCCCATCCACGGGTGGTCCAAACGACCCGATCATCTTCCTGACGGAGAACTTCCAGGGCAAAACCATCGCGGGCCCTACCAACTGGGTCGCTTCCGCTAAGTCCGGCTGGCCAGCCGTCCCATCCAGCACGTACCCATGCTTGACCGCCGCGGACGCGACAGGAACCCAGACGCTTGGCAGTGGCGTACTCAACGGCTGTCCCTCAGGTCCGCTCGATGCCAACGGGTCGGGCGCACTTCGACTCACCCCGGCAGCGAATTCGTGGTCGTCCTATCTGCTTTACAACAAGCCGCAAAACACCAAAGACGGCATCGACGTGAATTTCCAGCAGGCCCAATACGGGGGAAATGACGCGGACGGCATCAGTTTTTTCATCAAGAACGGCGCGAATACAAACACCACACCAGGTGCAGCGGGTGCTGGTCTGGGCTACGCCAAGGTGACGGGTTATGGAGATGGCATCCCCGGTGGGCTCATCGGCATCGGTCTGGATCGTTACGGCAACTTCTCCGACCCGGCATATGTCGGTTCAGGCCCGGGGTTCCGGCCCAATGCTGTCGTTGTCCGAGGCCCTGACACCAGCGCAGCTAAGGACGGCTCTGCTGGCTTCACCTACCTCAGTGGCGTGACGCTCTCAGGCGGGAACACATTTAGCAGCGGCGCCAGCACGCGCGCGGCTAGGACGCGGTATGTGCGAGTTCGTGTTGATCCGGCGTATTTCGCGACTCCGAAGGTCTATGTATGGGTGTCAAGCACACCAATTCCGACCGCTCGTGACGCTACGACGCTGGCTACCGCGACATTGACCACCAACGCACCAGCGGAGTACCTATCCGCGTCGACCTTCAAGTTTGGGTTCGCAGGTTCCACTGGCGGCCAGAACAACATCCATGAGATCTGGGGGCTCACCGTCGCCTCTGCGGAGCCGCCGCTTTA
>JAGWVT010000142.1 GCA_018970765.1 Actinomycetales bacterium | reverse complement strand
CGGCGTATGTCGGCAGGGTTGTGCGTGGTGACCGTATGTGCGGGGCTCACTACGGATCAGAAGGTTAGAGGTTCGAATCCTCTCGGGCGCGCTTTTGTGATGTCCCGGGACATGCTTATCGCATGTCCCGGGACATTGTTATTTTTCGGTTGGGTGTTTGCAGCCCTTGTCATGCCGCCTTGTCGTGGTGTGCCTTTCTTCGGTCCGGGTTTGACTCCTCGAAATTGGTTGCCAAAGTTGGGTGGCCGCCTCGCGCGGATCGATCACCTTCGCGCAGGAACCGCTCCACTAGTAGGAACCCGAAGCGGCATCACCACCGGCCGCGACTCAAGTCAAATCTCGACGTTATCACCCGATAGTGCAGTGACGGTCCATGCCGTGGGGGGCTCATGTGCAAGTTTGGTCGCCTTCGGGCGTTTGTGGTGGCGGTTGTGGCACTTGCGTTGCACTCGCAGGTCTTGGCTTTGCCGAGTTTCGCCACGCCGGCCTTCGTGCTGAAGCCGTCGAACGGTCGCGCGCATCCGGTCCACGTCCCAGGCAAGTGGCTAATCCGCTGGGCTGACGCCCATGCGTCCGCCGCATCGGTCACCTCCGCACTCAACCGGCGGCTGGGCAGCGGAGCCCATTTCTCCGTTGAGCGGCTTGGTGCAGGGTGGTGGGCGCTTCACGTGCGCCCCGCCGGAACGGCACAGTCGGCGGATTCAATCCACTCGCTCATCGCGGGGCTGGCGCAAATCACGGGGGTATCTCATGATGACTACATCCAACCCCAAGAGGTTCCGCAACTGCGTGTGTCACTGGTGCCAAGTCGACCTGGTGTGGAAGTATCCTCATCAAGCGGAACACTCGTCACCCAGGTTCAGGATTCTGCCCCGTGGCAGCTTGATCGCCTAGACCAAGAAGATGGGCTGGACGGTCACTACCACTACGACACAACCGGGCGTGGGGTCACCGCCTACGTGGCGGACACAGGAATCAATCTCGGTCATTCGGAATTTCAGGGTCGCGTTAACCGTTGGTATTGGACTAAGCCGGGCAATCAGGGATACGACTGTGGCTGGCACGGCACTGCTGTAGCCAGCGTGCTGGGCGGAGCCACAGCAGGCGTAGCTAAGTCCGTGGAAATCGTTCCGATTCGGATATACGGTACCGATTCCTGGACGGGTGAGGCCTGCACCGGCACAACGGCATCCATGGTTCAAGGCATCGAGGCCGCAATAAACGATCACGCCCAACACCCCGGCCCAGCAGTGCTGAACCTCAGTAGCTTGATTCATGGACACAGCCAACCCGTCGATGACGCTATTGCTGCTGCTGAGGCTGCTGGAATCGTCGTGACGGTCAGTGCCGGAAACGACCACCATGACGCATGTGAGTACTCACCTGCAGACGCACCTACCGCAATCGTGGTTGCAGCCAGCACCCCGACGGACACGGCAGCCGACTCCTCGAACTACGGTCAATGTGTGTCCCTGTATGCGCCGGGCACAGACATCAACGTCGCGACGAGTAGCTGCGCATGGTGCTTTGCCACAGCCTCTGGAACATCATTTGCTGCGCCGTTGGTCGCGGGACTGGCGGCGAGATGGCTCGAATTCAGCCCTGATTTGAACCCAGCTGAAATCCGCGAAGTCATCAGGGCATGGGCTACGCCCCTGGAATCTTTGCCTGTGAGTGCCACGGATTCGAATCTGCTCGCCGCTTTGACGCCTTTGGCCCCGTATGAGCCCCCGAAAGATGTTGTGGCTCAGAGCGAAAGCAGCGGCATACGGGTGTCGTGGAGCCAATCGGAGCAGCATGGCGGAACGCTCTCGGATGGGACAGTGTACGGCGACGCGACTCAATTTCTTGTTGAAGCTGCACCAGGTGCAAGTAGTTGCATCACAAACGGCTTGACGTGCACCCTCAGCAAGGTCACACCCGGAGTCGACTACTCCGTCACCGTGACGGCGGTCAATTCGTTCGGCCAATCTCAGACGTCTGTGCCGCTGATGGTTCGTGCGGCAACTGTGCCAAGCGCACCTGGGCCGACAACGGCCGTCGCTGGCGACTCATGGGCGGTTGTTTCGTGGGTCGCGCCCGTTGACGATGGGGGCTCACCGGTTACCGGATACACCGTTCAGTCCAGCCCTGGCGGGTTCTCCTGCGTGACTGTGTCGTTGTCGTGCACGGTCACAGGCTTGTCCAATGGGACGTCCTACACGTTCACCGTAGTCGCGGACAACGCGGTGGGTTCCTCACTCGCTTCGCCCTCCTCCGAGCCGGTGACTCCAGCCATCGTCCGTCCAGGCACCACGTGGCTCGTGCGTGACACGAGCCTTTGGCTCGCACCGGGTTCCGGCAGTTACCTATTCGAAGCAATCGGTGCCGGTGGAAGCGGCGGTACCGGGCAGATTGGATGGTCCGCCGGCGGAGGCGGTGGCGGCGGAGCCTTTGCGTCGGGCATCAGCTTGCTTACTGCTGCGTCGCGGGTGCAAGTCACGGTCGGAGCAGGTGGTGCGTCAACCGCGGCTTTGAGGGACATCGGTCTCGGCTGCGATGCCACGGTCGGCCGCCGTGGCGGTGATTCCAGTGTGACGCTTCCTGACGGATCAACTCTGACATCTGGAGGTGGGAGTGGTGGTGGTTCCTACTCTCTCTGGTACGTCCTGCCGTTCTACTCCGTTCAGGAAGTGGTCTGTGCCGGCGGCGCTGGCGGAACGGCGTCACAGAGCGGAACCGGGTTTGACTTTCCCCGGGGTTTTGATGGCGGCAGAGGCGCGTCGCCGTCGGTTAGCGTCGGTTTCGGTGACGGGTTCCACATGGGAGGGCAAGGAGGAGGAGCGGGCAACTCCTCAGGCCGGGGTGGCAATGGTTCACCGGTGATGTGCTCACTGTCCGAAAATGCGGGCACAGGGTCGATGCCTAGTGGAACCGGGGGCCAGGGCTATGCCGGCGGCTACGGGGCCCACGCCATTTGCTCGAACTTCTCGGACCAGGACCCACATGCCGGACTTATCTACGGCGGCGGCGGAGGCGGCGGGAAGGAGTTGTCTCCGGGCGGGGCAGGAGCACCTGGCCTCGTTCGGATCACTTACCTAGGGAGCCGCAGGGCCACGGTGCCGGGGGCGCCGGTGGGTGTGGTGGGTGTTCGGGGCAACGCCTCGGTGG
>JAGWVT010000141.1 GCA_018970765.1 Actinomycetales bacterium | reverse complement strand
TGGGATCAGTACCAGGTGCCGTACACCATCTGCCGGCCCTTCAACTGTGTCGGCATTGGTGAGCGTCGCGCCTTGGGTGACGTCGAGATCAAGTCCGGCAACGTCACCCTGGCGATGAGCCACGTTGTGCCAGATCTCGTCCAGAAGGTGCTCAAAGGTCAGAACCCGCTGCACCTGCTCGGGGACGGCCAACAGATCCGGCACTACACCTATGGGGGTGACCTAGCTCGCGGCATCGTCGAAGCGATGCTGCACCCGGCTGCCCGGAACGAGGACTTCAACCTCTCCACCAGTCAGTCCACCACGGTGCTTGAGCTGGCCGGATTGATCTGGGCGAAGGTCAACGGGGATACGCCGCTGCGCGTCGTTCACGACGAAGCTTTCGACCACGACGTGCAAAAGCGCATCCCGGACACCAGCAAGGCCAAGGAAGTTCTGGGGTTCGAGGCGACGACCTCACTCGACACGATGTTGGACGAGGTCATCCCGTGGATTCAATCCGCCATCGATCAGGACATCATCTAGGCATGATCGGTCGCGGCGTCCAGACGGCGCGGCTTGCCACCGCAGCGCTCGTTCTGCTGATCCTGCTGGCCGCTTATCTGGGTCTCGGTGCCCAGATCCCCGGAACGGCGACCACTCAGGCGGTGCGAGCGGGTCTGCTCATTGCACTGGCCGTTGCACTGCCTCGACTCGTGGATGTCACAGGGGCACGCACCATTCCAGCCCTGCCGTGGATCACCGGTGCGCTGGGTCTGATCGCTTGGTTCGCACCCTGGTTTCTACGAGTGATCGGTCGCGATGGACTCGGCTATGCCACCTACGAAGCGTTTCGTGTCCCTGCCACCGCAGTACCGGGTTTCGCCGACATCACCGACAACCTCATGGTGCCGATCTGCGCCCGCCAAGGCTTCGACGTCTACACACCTCCCTTCACCTGCACGGGTTCCATCTACGGCCCGGGCCTGGTCTGGCTGCAGGTCCTCCCGGTCAGCACCGCCTGGATCATTCCGGTGGGCCTGGCCATGGGAGCGGCTAGCACGGTCAGCCTCTGGTGGCTGAGCCGTCGATCTTCACTGCCCGGCCAGATCGTGCTCCTAGTTGCCTCCATCGGCGTCGCCTGGTTGCTACTCGTCGAACGGGCCAACCTGGACGCCGCCATCATCTGGGTCGCGATCCTGCTGGTCTTCATGACCGAGCGCTGGTCGGGGTTGTGGCCCTGGGCCGTGGGTGCGTTGTTGATCTTCATACTGGGAACCTGGAAGTACTACCCCTTCTTGATGGGGCTGGCTCTGCTCCCAGTCCTGCGCATCCGCCGCGGCTGGATGCTGCTGGTCGCGTGGATAGTCGCGGTGATCGCGTTCGCCGCGGCCAACCTGCACCTACTCACCTGGAGTGCCTCGGCAAACAACTCCATCGCCAAGCTGTACCCGGACGGTGTGCTTGGGCGTAAGGCACTTGCCAGCCTGCTCCAGGGCTCCGCGGACATGGTTACCGCCGTGGGAGTCTGGGACGCAGTCACGCTGCTCCTGTGCCTAGTGGCCGCCGCCTGGGGCGCACTGAGCTTGCGAGCGTTCCAAGGTGCAGGCGCATATGCGACTTCCCCACGGATCGGGAACCCCATGCTGGCAATTGCGGGGAGCACCGCGTTCCTGATGGCCGCAACCATCAGTGGCTTCGGCTACGTCTACAAAGCAGCCCTACTGCTGCTCTGCGTGCCACTGCTTGCCCAAGTCAGCACAAGCTCATCGCGTCGGATTCGAGCAGACGGCCAAACGCTGTTGATTCTGCTCGTCCTCGCGGTCACCATCGCCACCGAACCGCTCGTCCTGACCCTGACCACCTGTGTCGTCGGCTCCTACGCATTCGGTCTGAGCGCTGCGCTTCTTGTACGCACGGTCATCACAGATCGCCCGACGCGGCAGATGAACCCGCTGCACGCAGGTTCCTCCGGCAATTCACCATGAGTGCCATGAACCGTGCCATCGGCACCCGCGGGCCTAGGACGACCATCGCTCAGACACTCATCGTTGCCCTCGTGGCCGCGGGCGCCTCCGCTTCTCGGTTACTGCTGCGAACCCCGAATGCGTTCAGCGACATGGTGTGGGCCGAGGACGGCCTATTCCCGCTTTGCGTGCGCAAGGTCGGGTTCATCGCGTGTCTCACCGATTCCTTCGCCGGATACCTGCTGGCTGTACCGCGCGGCATAGCCGGTGGCGTTGCGCTGCTTCCGATGTCTGCGTGGCCGTTGACGACGAACCTCATCGCCACGGTGCTCGTCGGTTTGGCCTCGGGCACGGTGTTCGCCACGTTACGTCGCGCTCATCGATCAATGCCCGCCAGTGTGCTCATCGCACTGCTGCCCGCAGCCGCACCGATCATGGGATTTGAAACTCTGGGAGTCATTGCCAGTGTCTACACGCTCCTACTTTTCGCTACAGCGGTGTTTCTGGCCTGTCAGCCTGATACGGCACGGTGGTCAACACAGCTCATCATTGTTGCCGCAATAGCCCTACTGCTCTGCGCGCTGACGATTCCGTCAGCCATCGCCCTGGCTATCGGCCTGACGGTCCAAGTCATGCGCGGACGAATCCCGCGACACGCGGGATTCGTCCTGGCCGGTGCACTGGGAGCCGGGCTCATGCTCCAAGGTCTTGTGATCCTGGCTGCTGACGAGCAACGCAGCACAACGCCAACCCTCGGTGCCCTCCGCACCCTCGGTGAGGCACTCCCCAATGCACTGCTCACCTTGATGCCAGGGTTCACGGCTGGACCTGCGCTAGCCCTGGATTTCCCGGTGACACCACCTGCTGGGTTAGGCATAGTCGTTGCAGCAGCAATGCTGATCTTGGGCGTCATGCTGCTGATTTCGGGCCGATCTGCGTCTCGCGATGCGGTGGGCGTACTGCTGTTAACCGGGCTGGTGATCCTCGCCGTACCCACGCTCACCGGCTACCCGAACAACCGCTACTTCGCAGCACCAATCCTGCTCTGGGCTGCGGCAGCACTCATCGCCCTAGATGCTCGCCTGAAGAGTTCGCTCCCGCGCTTCCGCACCATCGCCTGGGCTGGGATCGCTGCGCTGCTGCTCTACTTCTGGGCAACCGCCTGGCCGGTGAGCACCCTGCGGGGCACGGTCTTCCCCTCCTGGTCCAGTGAGCTCACCCGCATCACTGACGAGTGTGCCGTGGACCCCAACCGCCAGGTAGTCCTTCAGTTCAGTC
>JAGWVT010000140.1 GCA_018970765.1 Actinomycetales bacterium | reverse complement strand
GCCTGGGGCGGCATCGTCACGAAAGGCGTTATGGGTGGTGGCAGATACGCCAGCGTCGCCCCTCAGGCTCACGTCATGGTCAACGGCCACAATCATCAGCGCACGATCGTCTCCCATGCGTGCTACTCCGTCAACGGAGCGGGGTGCCAAACAATCGAGAACAGATGGCATCTGCAGACAGGCACCTACAAACAGGAGTTCAAGGGCGGCTCGGGTTTCGCGGTTGAGAGAATCGTCATGCCTGCGGCACTGGGCGGGATCTGGATGTCACTTCGGCCCAGGCGGTCATCAGGCGTGGCGATTCAGCTCACGAACGCGGAATAGAAACACAACCTATGGCTGCCACCCCCACCACCTGAGCCAGGTGCGGAGGGCTTCGTTGGTGGGGCCACTGCCGCGGCAGCGGGTGGCTTCGGCGACGTCGTCGGCTGCAGGCAGGACCTGGCTGGCATCGCCACGGTGAAGGACGAAGTAGCCCTCGTGGCAGTCGCAGGAGAGGCTGAGCAGCGGGCTCTGAAACACTCTGGACCTGCCTTCGGGAGGGATCTCGGTGTGGCCCAGGGAGGCGCAGACCTGAGCGACCTGAGCGGACCAGGGGATGGCGGACAGTTTGCGCCAGTCGGGAGTGAGAGTGGTCATTTGAATCACTCCAAATGAAATACAAACAATAGAAACATCACCGGGAACAAGATGGCTAAAATCATTCCTAGATCTGGAATTAGATAAGCGGCAAAAGCGCTTAAAAGTAGAACGAAACAAAACTGCCAACCAATCATCGTCGTGCGCGGGTGAGGTAGATCAGAAAAGCGAGGGTGGCAATCAGGCCGAGAACTGAGTCGCTGTCGATGTTGAGCATCATGATGCCTCCGGCAGCGGCGTCGGCCAGCGCATCCTGTGAAGTGTCAAAGCCTCCTCGATCGTGGGATGTCGCTGAGCGATGCAGCCCTCCCTGGCGTGGCGCCGGTGCAGAACCACACCAGTTCGCCTCGGTCCACCATTGGCCAGCTCAACCCGCACACAACGATCGTGAGCAAGTAGCACCAGCCTTGTGAGTTGATCGAAGTCGAACGTACTCAGGCGGCTGCTCCAGACGGAAACTTTGATCCCACTGCCAAATGGTTTCACTGTTGGCACATGATGCGCGCCGCACAGCCAATCGCACAGCATTTCGTAGCAGTAGCGCTGATCTTCGGTCATCCATTGGTCAGCCATCACTCTCCCTCCGGCAGCGGCAGGGCGTGGGCGGGGAGCCAGTAACGAAAGCGGTGACGTTTTCCGTATTCCACGTCACCGATAATCCACGCAGAATCGTCCATAAATGAGCTGTACCACCAGCAATCCCCGGCTCCAGCGCAATCCTCCGGTCCCGGCAGCCGTTCGCTCACCGGGATAGGCCGCAGCGCCGGCTCCCTGCCCTCGTGCCCAGCCGGTCCATCCATTCGCAGCCGCCGCTCAATCTCCTCCATGGGCAGCGACGTGAGGAGCCGCAGGGCCTCGTCAGATAGAGCCCGTGGGATGTGCCACGATTCAGTCATGCTCCACCTCCATCCGAACGACAAGTCTTTGGTTCCACAGTTCAACGCCCGACCTGCCATTTTTAGGGTCAGGACCGAATGTGCCGCACTTGTCGCACATTATGTAAGGAAAGCCATCCGACGGATTCTCGTTACCGCAGAACGGGCAAGGCAGGAGTGTGTTAGATGATTCCCCGTTATCACCCACGACGCACCCCCCGCCGCACGGCGCGGTGGATGCGGATGCAGGCGGTTACCGGCCAGATGGCGCCGGCCAGGCTGGCGCAGGCCCATTCGGCCAGGTCGCCAGCCTGGCGGGGGTGGACGCAGGCAATGGTCGTTACGACCATGGCCCAGATGTAAAGCTCCAAGATGAACATGTGCAGTGATGCAGTGGAATGCCCGGATAGGCTCCGGGCGGGCCTGCAATGTCAGAGGATTGCAAAGTCGGCGGCGGTGGTGCTGTTACCGCGCCACTGCAGCGTGCAGAGGATCTGCGCAGCCTGGCCGCCGGCGCCATCGGCGTCGAACCAGATCGTCGGCGCAAGGCCGTCGATTGACTCCCGGATGAACGCCGGGCCTGCCCCAAGGCTGGCCCAGTCTTCGACATAGTCGAACGAGACCCCGACCGCGACGCCGAAGGCATCGCCAGAGATCGCCAGGCGGTCGGTGCCGCTGGTGAAGTCGCTGATGTAATCGGCATGCTGCCGTCCGCTGGCATCGAACAGAAACATGTCAGCCCCAGCGCCGCCGGTCAGGCGGTCGATGCCTCGGCCGCCGTTCAGGATGTTGTCGAACCGGTTGCCAACGATGTAGTTGCCGGCGTCGTTGCCGGTGGCGCTAGTGGCTCGACCGACAAGGTTCAGGTTGTCGAGATCAGCGCCGAGAGTCCAGTCGACGCTGGAGATAACGGTGTCCCAACCGCCACCGCCGCCAAGGATGACGTCGGCGGTGGAGTTGACATAGAACTGATCGTTTTCGTCAGTGCCAATGAAAACATCAGCGCGAGAGGTTCCGTAGAAAGCAGTCATGGTGTAGATGTGTGGTTGAACAGCCCTGAGGCTGTGGGTTGAGTCTGGCATAAGTAGCGCTATTGCGCAACCTTAGCCTTTTTGGTTTTGGCAGGGGTTTCAGGTCGCACCTGTACGGGCATGATTAGCGACCGGATCGGTTGCACCTGTGCATCAGGGTCAGATGGCTCTAAGACGATCGGCTGAACAGGGCCGACCATATGGAACACAACGTGTTCATGCGCGAAGGGTTCCAATGCTTCGCGGAGATAGTCGCAGTTGATCGCAAAATTGCACGGCGCCGAACAGGAATCTAGTGCAATGGTTTCAGAGGCAGCGCCAGTATCATTGTCAGCGCCAACGTTGAGAGTACCGTTATCTTCTGATGGATTGATACGCAAGACGTCGTTACTGTTGCGGGCAATGATTGCCGCTCGTGAAACGGCATCACGCAATTGCTTGCGATTGACGGTCATTTCACCCGTGAAAGACTGGGGAAACAGCTGGCCATAGTTGGGATAGGTGCCGTCCAGGGTGCGGCCGCACAGGGCCTGGCCATCACCGGCCAGAAAATGAACGACTCCAGAACCAAAAATGACGGTGATCGTATCGACCACCTCGAACCGCTCGAGCTGTTGAATGGTGCGGGCCGGGATCGTGGCCTCGGCGGTGTGATCGGTGATGCTGCCGAACTGGATCAGGCGGTGG
>JAGWVT010000139.1 GCA_018970765.1 Actinomycetales bacterium | reverse complement strand
GTGACCGCCGGGAAGTGCCGGCCGAGGAGCATCTCACCTCCGAGTCATCCGCCCCCAGTCACTACATGAACATTTCGTTAACGTCGGGAATACCTTGCCAGAGTCCCCCGACCGTGTCCCCTGGGGGTCAGTGAATCCAAAACGGGGAGGTTCTTCAGGCAGTTGCCCGCCACGAGGATTGGGGTGCTATTCCCCGAGGGCGGCCAAGGGAATCACGTGGATGCCGGACTCCAGGGTGTATGCGAATTCGGTTCCAGTCACGATGGCCATGAACGCGGGTGCCCCGACCTTGCTTAGGTCAACACGGGCGTCCCGAAGGGTAAGCAAGTGTGCCTCGGCTTCAACGATTCGTGAATGGCCGAGTTTTGCCTCAAGTGCCGCCCAGGAACCGTCCGGGTACTCGATGACCGCATCAATTTCCATGCCCGTGTTGTCGCGATAGTGATAGAGGCGGCCCTCTTCGGCCCCGGCCAGCGCACGCAGATCCCGAATGGCCATGGATTCGAAGATGTGACCGAAGAATTCAGGATCCGCTGCCAACCGATCCGGACCGACCCCCAGGGCCGCGCAGGCGAGGGCCGGATCTGCCAGATGTAACTTCGCCTTGGCGCGTAGCCTTGACTTAGAGCGCAGCGCAACGCTCCAGGCGGGCAACTCGTCAAGGGCATAGACCGCGGCCAGCGCATCCAGGTACTTGCGAACGGTTTCAGGATCAATTGAGCCGCCGTCAGCGCTGACATCGGCGGCGAGCGTGGCGAGGGATGCCTCTCCGGAGAGATTCCGCGAAATTGATGACAGCAGCCGTCGAACCCGAATCGGGTCGTGGCGAACTCCGGTGGCCAGCCGTATGTCGCTGGAGCACAGGTCGTCGCAGTACGAGCGATTGAAGGTCATGGCCTGTCGAGGTGTGGCGTCAAGCAGTGCTGGCCATCCGCCAACAACGGCCGCCTCGGCCAATGCGGCATAGCCGAGAGCGGCCCGGCCGCTGATTGACTGTGTTGCCCGTAGCCCGGAGAGCGAGACTTCTCGCGTAGAGCGAGCACTCTCGGCCAAAGACATGGGACGCATGCGAATGCGCCCTATGCGCCCCGCCCCGGAGTGGCGAGCCGGGTCCGGACGGGGATTGGAGGAACCGGACAGAATGAATTGTCCGCGCTCCCGCCGATCGTCGATTTCACGGCGTACGGCATTCCATAACTCGGGAGCCAGCTGCCACTCATCGATAAGTCTGGGCGTGGCTCCTTGAAGTAGGAGCCTGGGGTCGAGTGAGGCAAGCTCAATGTGGTTGGGAGATTCGTCGAGTCGTACCGAACTTCGTGCGTGATGCAAACCCGTTGACGTCTTGCCGCACCCACGTGGGCCTTCCAGGAGCACGCCACCCATTGCCCCGAGCAGGTTAACGACGGCCTCATCAATCGCTCTGGCAAGGTAGGTCACAAGCCCAAAATATGGCAAAAAGCACTCATTTTGTATCGGAAAACGCAATACTCAAATCCCGTATTTGGCAAACCTGCCACGTCCGATCCGATGGAACCAGCCGAGGTTCCAGAGCCGTACGCTGGCTCGGTGCCGGTCGTGCTTGTGGACGTCAGCGACCTGGTGGAATTCCTGCAGCGGCGAGAGTCCGTCTCCGGCGTGCAGCGGGTGATCGCCGAGATGGTGCCCCTGCTGGCCAGCGATAACTCGATCACTTGGGCACCCGTGGTCCTGGATCGGGCCCGCGGCTGTTTCGTCCCACTCACGGCCCAGGAGACCCAGGCTCTGCTGGCAGCGGGGGCGCGCAGCGGTGTCGCTGCCCTCGGCCGAGAGGAACTTGCCAGCGTGGCCAGCGCCTGCCTAGCGCGGGCTCACACGGCTGAGGCCTGCGTCATTGATGCGCAGACCACGATGCTTTTCCTGGGTGCGGTGTGGATTAGCGATGTGCTGATGAAGGCCGCTTGGACGGCCCATGCAGCCTGGGCCCGCTGCGTCTACCTGCTCTACGACCTGACCCCCGTCCTAGAAACGGGCCACACGGCAGCCGTCAAGCGCCTCTTCCATCGCTACCTGCAGTTGATTTTGCGTACGGGTAGCGCGATTCCGGCCATCTCCCAATCGAGTCGCAACGATCTGGCGACATACGCGAAGGAGCATGACCTACCGCTGCCACCCGGTGCTGTCACGCGACTGCCCTGTGGCATCACGCCGGTAGCCTTCCCGGAGGTCCAAGGAGCCACATCGGCCCCCTGGCCACGGGACTACGCACTGTTCGTCGGAACGGTGGAATCACGCAAGCAACACATCATCGCCCTGCAGGCCTGGCAGCAGTTGATCGACGAACTCGGTGCCGACGCTGTCCCCGACCTCGTCTGCATCGGTCGACTCGGGTGGCATAGCGATGCCTTCCTGGATGCCTATGTGCGCACGAACGGACTTGGCGGCAAGGTGACCTTGCTTTCGGCGAGCGTGCCCGACGCCGAGTTGGCCGCCTTCTATGCCCACGCCAAGTTCACCGTCTACCCAAGTCGTTACGAGGGTTGGGGGCTTCCGGTCTCGGAAAGTCTGGCCTTTGGCAAGGTGCCGGTCATCACCGCGACCTCGTCACTGCCTGAAGCCGGCGGTGATCTTGCGGTCTACCTGCCCGAGGCGAACGCACGGGCGCTTGCTGAGGCGGTGCGCACCGAAATGCTGAACAGCACTAGGCGGGAAGGGTGGGAAGCGCGCATTCGCCAGGCGCAGGGCACTGACGAACGATTGACCATCACCTGGTCCGATGTGGCCGCAACGATCCGCGATGCTGTCGTCGCGACGATGACTTCGGCCTCGACGACGCACGCGGCAGACTCAGCGCAGAGCGGAGGCGCAGGCATGAACGGTGACAGCGCAGGTCCTCAGGGCATCTACCCGACGGTGGAATTGGGCCGTGAATATGTTTTGGCCGGCCTGTCTGCGACACCAGACTCTGGATACAGCGATCAGGTGATGCGTCACCTCCAGGATGAAGGCCTGACGCCGCTGTTGCGTCAGCCACGCGACGCGGCCGACTTTCAAGTTGTCGATCCGGCTGTCGTGGGCCACCTGGGATCACCCCAGACCTGGGGTGTCGAGGTGCGCCCCGGTGCACATGCCCTCATTCGATTTACCCGTCCAGTCGACGGACCGCTGGTCATTGTGCTTGCGACACGCTCCATGCCAGGCGTGGTGCGTATCGAGGCAACTGGACCTGGTGGGCCGGTCTTCGATCAGGTCTACCTCG
>JAGWVT010000138.1 GCA_018970765.1 Actinomycetales bacterium | reverse complement strand
GGCGAGTTTGAGCACCAAGTCTTGATCAACGGGTGATGCCGAAAAGTCAAAACCCGCAAGGTCGCGATGCAGCGGAAAGCGAGCTGCTTTGATCTGATGGGCAATCGAACGCATGGCTCGGTTGGTGTCTTCGGCCTGCAGTACCGAACATGGCGGCGCGTCCAACGGTGCCAGTCCCTTGCTACCCGCGGTGCTCGAGAATGGGTTGTCTCGGCACGCATCGAGCACAACGATGTTCATCCTGGTGCCCGCACCTTTGAAGACTGCGCTGACACAACACGCTGGCTCATTTCACGCGCTTTAATCTGCACGCCGACCGGAAAGATCCGCCGGCATGTGCTGGTGGAGCAGATGAAACAGCGGCTCAGCGTTTGATAGTGCCCACTGACTTTTGGAAGAAAACCACGGCCAGCCTGGCGGGTTTGGGGCGGATGATCCGGTTTTTCGTTTTGCTGCTGGGGGGCTGCTGGCTGACCTCGGGCTTTGCCCAGGGTATCGCTCCCCCCGATGCCGGCACCATTCTTCGCGACATCCAGCGCGCCCTCCCGGTACCTGAGCCCAAGCTGCCGCCGCCGCCGCCGCCGCCCATGCTGCAGTGACAGTGCCGTCATAGGTTTTGTTGGCCACACATGCCCATGTGAGCAACAACAGCATCAATGCAATTTCGGCCATCACCCTGCTCGATCAGGTTGGGGCTACCAGTGCGTCGGGTGGTTTGATTTCCAACTATGCGCTGCCGACGCTCAATGCAAGCAACGCGCCCGTCACCATCACGCCACGCGCGCTCACCGCAAGCCTGACCAATACCGCCGTCTCCAAGGTTTACGATGGCACGACCAGCGCGCCCTCTGGCTTTGCTCCCACCTACCAGTTCACCGGGCTGCTTGCGGGCGAGAGCGCAGTCATCAGCCACGCTTCGAGCGCATACGACAATTCGAATGTTCTGCAGGCAACCAGGCTCACCCTGAGCGGGCTGGGGTTGACCAGCGTTTCGGGCAGCTACGGATCGCAGGTCTCGGATTACGCACTCGGCACCGCGTCGGCCGATGTGGCGGCGACGATCACGCCTCGACCTTTCTCGGTGAGCGGGCTCACGATCGTCAGCCGCGAGTACGACGGTACGACGACTGCAGCGGTGACGGGTACTGCAGTCCTGGGAGGCATCCTCAACGCCGATCAGGCACAGGTGAATGTGGCGGGCAACCCGACGGTCGCCAACTTTGTCGATGCCAATGCCGGGGTCAACAAGGCAGTCAATCTCACCGGCCTCACACTCGGGGGCGCCGCTGCGTCCAACTACACCACCAACGGTATCAACGGCCTGACTGGCACGGTCACGCCCAAAACGCTTGCGATTACGGGATCGTCGGTGGCCTCCAAAGTCTACGACGGAACGACGTCGGCGATCGCTACCGCGGGAACCTTGCAGGGGCTTGTCGGCTCCGAGACTCTGACGGTCAGCGCATCGGCAGCCTTCGGCAGCCGCAATGCCGGCAGCTATGCTGTCAATACTTCATACACGCTGGGTAATGGCAGCAACGGCGGCCTGGCGGCCAACTATGCTCTTGCCTCGCAAGCCCTCAGTGCAAGCATCACGCCCAAGGCGCTCACGATCACTGGCTCCAGCGCGGCGGGCAAGGTCTACGACGGCAACTCAATTGCCACGGTGATGCCGGGATCGGTGCAGGGGCTGGTGGGCAACGAAACCGTCGCGGGGCTGCAGTCGCAGCTGGAAGGCTATCTGGTAGCCCTGGGCATCCTCGCCCCGGGCCAAACCCTGACTGCGCAGGAGTCTGCGCCAACAACCGAGCTTGACGAACCTGCTCTCGAGCATTGACCGATGGCGGCGCACGAAGCCTGGTCGCTGGTCTGCCGTCTGTTCTCGGGTGGCAGTCCGGTGCTGCGCGCGGCGTTGTCACCGGCCGAGGTCAGCGCGAGCGCGTTGCTCGGAGCTGCGATCAAGCCGACAGTCGTCAACCGCTCATTCGCGCTGTGTCCGTATTGCCAGCTACGCAACGGCCAGATCTTCGCCGACGACAAAGGTGGTCAGTTCTGCCTTTGCTCAGACTGTGGGCGTATCGCACTGGCGCCAGACGACCGCGCTGCGGTGACGCTCGATGAGAACTGGCTGCGATCACGATTGCGAATGGCGATGGATATCGAAAGCCGAGATGGCGTCACCGATCTCGTCGATGGCGTCTGGCGCCTGGGCGATGCCAGACGTGAGCCGGTGCTGCTTTCGCGCAGCCTCGCGCGCGTGTGGGCTGAGCCCGCGATCTTCGAACGGGTAAGGGTGTCTGGTGCAGGTATCCGAGTCATCGCCCCGCGGTCGCCGCAGACCCGGGGGCGCCGTTTCCACCCGGTATCGAGTGGTTGCCGCTGGAAGAGCGATTCACGTTCTATGGGGGGCGGATCTCGTACATCTCCGGGGCGAATGCGCTCACTGCAGAGGAGCCGGCCGCCGCCGATCCCTCCGCTCCCGTCAACGGGCCGTTCTCTGCCGACTTTGGATGGGTCACGCTCCCGGGGTGGTCGCATGGGCTGATCCGTTGCACCGACGGCCAGGCGGCGGTCTTCAGGTCCTTGTGGTCGTTCAAGGCCGTCGAAGTGGGTGGCGAGCGCGTGATGAATCGCGCGGGACTTTCGAGCGGTAAGCCCAACGACCTGTTCAAGGTAAAGCAACGCTACAAAGGGGATCCGGACTACGAGGGGCCCCTCTATGCCTACCGGGCGCTCGTGAAGTCGAACAGACGAGAGGGAACGTACTGGATGCCGTGCGCAGGGGGCGCTTCCGGTTCGGCGTGATGCCATGGTCATCCAACCCGGTCGGCAAACTCCCTCATCCGACACACGTGCAAGTCATTGAGCGGATTGGCGGTCTGCGTGTGCTTCCGCGAAAGAGTTCGCGAAGGTTTCGAGAGAACAGAGAGCAATACTGAATCGAACCGCGCACTATTCAGCCCCCTGCCGGGCACGTCGCGGCACACGCAGAACGGCCCGCTCTCCCGCGTGGAGCGGGGCCTCCGAAAATGAAAACGCCCAACCGAGAACGGTCAGGCGTTGTGTAGTGGTGGCCTGGGGCGGAATCGAACCACCGACACAAGGATTTTCAGTGCAGGTTGCAGCCCAAATGTCAACAATATCAACGGTTTACAGTAGTAAATGTGTTATGTGCGACATACTGTGCTACAGCAAAAGCAAAGGATTTTGGGTTTTTCGTAGCACATAGCACAGTTT
>JAGWVT010000047.1 GCA_018970765.1 Actinomycetales bacterium | reverse complement strand
CCGCTCATTCGTGCCTACGCGCAGCAACTTGCGCCGGCCGCGACCGACGTTGCCCTCGCCGTGCCACCGACTGCGGCGGTGGGTGACCAGCTGACGATTACCGCACAGGTGACCTCTAACGGCACTGCTGTGACCGGGGTGACTGCAACGCTGCAGTTTGCGCCGCTACCAAAGGGCGATTGGTCGGACGTCACCAGTGATCCAACCGGCCCGGATGGTGCAGTGGCGTTCCCGGTGACGGTGAGTCAACCCGGACAGTGGCGGGTTAGCGTGCCTGCCGGACCAGGACGTGCCGAGCAGATCAGCGATCCGGTGACCATCGTCGTCAGTTCGTCGGTGCGCACCATCCTGAAGACCCAGACAACCGCACCCCGAGCCAAAGGTAAGGTGCGCGTCGTCGTTGATCCCGGCCAGCGTCGCTACCGCATTCGCCTTGAGCAATCCAAGGGCGAGCGCTGGCGCGTGGTGCAGCGCGATCGCACGGATCGCAAGGGCGTGCAGGTGTTGACATTCACGGCACCGAAGGCAAAGGGCACCTATACCTACCGGGTCGTGGTCGAGGCCACCGGGCCCTACGCGGAATCGACCTCAGCAGCATTCCAACTTCGAGTGCGCAAGCCCTAGCGGGATTCGCTCACACACACCGCCGGCAGATCGAACCAGCGCAGGTGCTCAAACTCTGCGGGCAGCGATTGTGCTTCCGCGTGCGGTGTCTCCGGGAGTTCAGCCAACATGGTTGTCGCCTCGGCAAGGTAGTCGACGAGTGCGCTTTCGGGTGCCCGGTTGTGCCGGACCGGATACCTCAATCGCCCATGGGCGTCGAAGTGCGCGTCAAGGAGGCGGACCGGGGGCTCCTCCGCGCCGGCACGGTGCCGCCAAAGCCCACTGGCCGTGTCGAACCGGTACCAGGGGAGCAGTTTCCAGCCGTGCTCGCCGATGAGTGCAACTGCTTGGACGATGGTGGTGAACACTACTTCGGAGATGAAGTAGTTGAAGCTCACCCGCGTCCAACCGGGCTTGATCCCCGAGCAGCCATGCACGATCTGGTCTTCGAATTCATGCGAGCGATCCAGGTCGATGCCGAGCAGGCGATGGCCGTATGGACCAGCGCAGGAGCAGCCGCCTCGGGACTGGATCCCGAACAGGTCATTGAGGAGGGCCACCACGAGGTTGTGGTGTAGGTAGCGCCCACCGGGACGCCGCAGGACGAACGAGACGATGGAGAGCCGCTCGGTAGCGAGATTGCCGAGCACCTCAATGCTCGGTACGGCAGACCAAGCCGCGATGGCGCGTGCCACGAAGTCCTCTTCGCGGGCTCGAATCAAGTCCACGCCCACCGCATCCTTCACCTGGAAGACCAAGCCGGCGCGCACCGACTCAATGATGGCGGGCGTGCCACCCTCCTCACGATGCTCCGGGTCGCTGAGGTAGCGGTGTTCCCGGTCGTTGACGTATGCGACGGTGCCGCCGCCGACCACGTCGGGCACCGAGTTCGTCAGAAGTTCCCGCCGCACCAGCAGAATGCCTGGCGTTCCCGGACCACCGATGAACTTGTGTGGACTCAGCATGACCGCGTCCAGGTACGCCAGTGGTCGGTCTGGATCTCGCGGACGCATGGCAATGTCGACATAGGGTCCGGCGGCGGCGTAGTCCCAGAACGACAGGGCACCGTGCTCGTGCAGCAGTTCGGCGATCGATGCGACATCGCTAAGGATGCCGGTGACGTTGCTCGCCGCGCTGAACGAAGCGATGCGAACGGGACGATCTGCGTAGCGCTGGAGTTCCTCATGCAGATGCAGCACGTCGATATGGCCGTCCAGATCCTCACGGATGGTCACCACATCGGCGATGGATTCGCGCCAGGGCAGCTCATTGCTGTGGTGCTCGAAGGGCCCGATGAACACGACCGGTCGCTCGGTCGCAGGAATCTGGTCTCGCAGGTGATAGCGGGCATCTAGGTCGGCTGGGATACGCAGATTCAGGATGCCCAGCAGTTTGTTCACCGCACCGGTGGAGCCCGAGCCGCAGAAGATGAGGCAGGTTTCGTCGCCGGCGTTCACGGACTGCTTGATGAGAGCCCGGGCCTCCTCGCGCAGGCGAGTGGTCTGCAGGCCCGTTCCGCTGGATTCGGTGTGCGTATTGGCGTACCCGGGGAGAACCTGGTCGCGGATGTAATCCTCGATGAAGCCCAAGGCCCGGCCGCTGGCGGTGTAATCGGCGTAGGTAACGCGTCGTGGCCCAAAGGGCCCGGGCATGGCCACGTCGTCGCCGATCACGGAGGCGCGGATCTGCTCCAGCATCGGCGAGTCGGGCAGGTCGCTCGCCGGCGGAGGGATGAGCAGTGCCACGGAGCCCACAGTACGAGAAGATGCTTGGGTGGCCAATGCCTCCGTCGCCCCGCCCGAGGTTGCTCCGGTGGAGACCGAGCAACCCGCGGAGGATTCGTCAACCCAGGTGGAATCCCCGTGGGTCACGATTGTCTGGAATGACCCAGTGAACCTCATGTCGTACGTGACCTACGTGTTCATGACCTATTTCAAGTACCCGAGAGCCAAGGCGGAATCACTGATGCTGGACGTGCACCAGCAGGGCCGAGCCGTGGTGTCCTCCGGTACCCGTGAAGCGATGGAGATTGACGTGACCGCGATGCACCGTTACGGCCTTTGGGCCACCGTGCAGCGAGACCAGTAATGCCGCCGCTCCAACTGCAGCTGGGTGAGGCCGAACGCGCCCTGCTCACCACGCTTACCAAACAGTTGGTGGCGCTGCTCGCTGCTGAGGAAGCACCGCAGGGAGATGTTGACGATCCGCTCGCAGCGCTGGTCGGCAGCCTGAATCTGGAGGATCCCCAGTCCAACTCAACGCCGTCGAGCCTGCCCGAAGACGCGGTGCTGGCTCGTCTGCTGCCCAACGGCTACCGCGATGATGACGAAGCAGCAGCCGACTTTCGCCGCTTCACGGAATCGGATCTACGGCGAAGCAAGGCAAATTCGGCGCATCGGGTGCTGCAAGACCTGGCAACGGGCCGAGACCCGATTGCGCTGGACGACGCGGCGGTGCCAGCCTGGCTCGGCTGCCTCAATGATCTGCGCCTCGGCCTTGGCACGCGCATTGGCATCACCGAGGAGAATCTGGACGAACTTTCCCAGGTTTCCGAATCGGATCCACGCTTTGCCATGTTGCAGGTCTATGACTGGTTGACCTACCTGCAGGGCTCGCTCGTCGAACTTCTGCTGCCCGAGGAATAACCGCGTCGCTCCAGGTCCCCCAAAGCACGAAAGCGGGACCCGAATTTCCGGGTCCCGCCTTCGCAGGTATCGCGAGTACTGACTTACTTGCCGACCGAGCTGGGAGCCGCCTCGAACTCCTGGGCCGCGAAGGCCTTGTCGTCGTCGGCGCTCTTCTCACGAGCAATCTTGTAGATGAGCAGGCCGAACAGACACTTGGCCAGCACGTCAGCGACCGAGTAACCCACCTGGCGCCAGACGAGGGCATCTGCACCGTCAAGCCCGAACATCGGGAACATGTACGAGATGGGGTAGACGCCCCAGGTCGCCAGCAGCAGCCAACGCAGACCGGCGATGTCCTTGGACACCTGCTCCGGCTGGGATTTAGCAGCCTTGCTGAGCTCCACGAACAGCACGTACAGGATGTAGAGGAACGGAATCGTGGAGAGCGCACCCCAGATGGCCTTCGGCATGATGTCGACGGCGATCTCGCCCGGGTAGCCGAGGATGATCATCAGGGCCGAGGCCGGGATGAGCTTCATCAACAGACCCTTGCGGGTTGCGCGCGGGAGTGCGAGCACTGCGATCAATTCGAAGAGCAGCAGCGGCACGGTCAACAGCCAGTCAACGTAGCGGTAGCCCTCGTTGAAGCCCTCACCGTTCATGAACGTGTACGTCATGGCATCCAGGGCGGAAGCCGCCGTGCCTTCGTCCACGGCAATGTACGCGTGACGGAACGAGTCGAAGATCCGGTAATAGTGGTACGCAGCAATTAGGCACACCATGGCCGAAACGACGAGCGCCTGGCGGTAGCGGGGCAGCACGCGCCCTTGGACAACCAGAAGGAAGATGAACGTCGCGAGCATTGCCGCCAGGGCAAAGGACGTTACGTTGTATACGGTCTGGAATTGCGAATAACTCAGCGTGAGCGCCTGATCCATGCAAACCTCCGAGCGAGATCCATTCGGCCCGCAGGCCGCGTGGGGCACCCCCCACGGGCGCCGGCTGAAGCCTTTACCCTTGGGCCGATTTGCGCAAGTTGACCAAGGTCTGGCCCGTTCGGCCTAGGCTGAGACGTGCTCCGGATATCCCAGGCTCTAGTAGATGCCATAACGGCGCATGCCAAGGCCGACCACCCAGATGAGGCCTGCGGCGTACTGGCCGGCCCGGCTGGGTCAGACCTGCCCGCCCGGGCCATCCCCATGGTTAATGCCGCCCGCTCGCCCACGTTCTACGAGTTCGACAGCACCGAACTGCTGCGCCTGTATCGGGATCTGGACGAGCGGGACGAGGTGCCCATCGTGGTGTACCACTCCCATACGGCCACCGAGGCGTATCCGTCGCGGACGGATATTGCCCTGGCGGCCGAGCCCGAGGCCCACTACGTGCTGGTCTCCACCCGTGAGCACGGGAACGAACCCGGTCCGGTGGAATTACGGTCCTTTCGGATCATTGATGGCGAGGTGACCGAGGAAGAGGTGCAGGTCACGCCGTGACGTTGGTTGGGCGGGAAACACCCCAGCCACGTTCCGACATTTAGGGCACCGCGGTGCTACCTTCGCCGTCTAAACGGGGGTCAACCGAAGGAGCCAGGATGACGTTCGGCGAGGCAATGAAATCCGGAGCCACGAACCTGACGAATTTCACGGGGCGGTCGTCTCGCTCCGCCTTCTGGTGGTGGTACCTGCTGCTGTTCATCCTGTCGATCGTGGTACTCAGTGGGCTTGGCGCTGTACTCGGTGTGTTGGCACGCGGTGACGTGCCGTTTGCGGGTCTGGCCATCTGGTCTCAGATCGTTGCTGGCATCTTCCAACTCTTGATCATCGGGGTCGGATGCCGTCGGTTGCATGACAGTGGCAAGTCTGGCTGGTTGCAGTTGCTGCTGCTTCTGCCGCCGATCGGCCTGCTGATCCTGATCATTCTCTGGTTGCTGCCCAGCACCCAAGGTGACAACCAGTTTGGGCCGAAGCCAGCCTCCTAGGGAAATCGCGGCGAAGTCCGGCGAGTTGACCTGCAAACATTTCGCAGATAGCCGCTGCTCACGTGTGATCTCGCGCAGTCTGGCCTAGATTTCTGCCATGGCCGTCGACGTACGAGTTCCCACGATCCTGCGACCCCTCACCGGTGGGGAGAAGTCAGTGGCCGCCAGCGGCCCGGACATCGCCGCAGTGATCGCGGACCTCGAGGCGCAGTATCCCGGCATGGCCGACCGGCTCCTCGATGACAGTGGGCTACGTCGCTTCATCAATATCTACGTGAACGATGAGGACGTGCGGTTTCTGGATGGCCTCGCCACCACCGTGCAGGATGGTGACGCGGTGACCATCCTTCCCGCGGTCGCTGGCGGCTAGGCCGGTGCGCTTCGACTCCCTGCTCAGATCTGTCGGGCATACCCCCCTCGTTGGGCTTCCTCACCTCTCGCCCAGCCCTACGGTCAGACTCTGGGCCAAACTCGAAGACCGAAACCCCACGGGATCGGTCAAGGACCGGGCCGCGCTCGCCATGGTCGAACAGGCAGAGCGCGACGGCTTGATCGGTCCCGGTGCCACGTTGCTGGAACCCACGTCGGGAAACACGGGCATCTCCCTGGCCATGGTCGCCAAGCAACGTGGCTACCGCCTGGTCTGCGTCATGCCAGAGAACACCTCCGTCGAGCGCGCCCAACTGCTACGGATGTGGGGGGCAGAAATCATCTGGTCACCTGCGGCAGGCGGCTCCAATGAAGCCGTGCGAGTGGCCAAGGGCCTTGCTGCCGAGCACCCAGACTGGGTGATGCTCTACCAATACGGCAACGCCGCCAATGCGCTCGCGCACTATCAGGGCACCGGGCCGGAGATCCTGGCCGACCTACCCACCGTGACGCACTTCGTTGCGGGATTGGGAACCACTGGCACCCTGATGGGCGCTGGACGTTACCTGCGCGAACATCGTCCGCAGGTGCAGATCATCGCTGCCGAACCGCGCTACGGGGAACTCGTCTACGGACTGCGGAACCTGGATGAAGGGTTCGTGCCGGAGTTATATGACGAGTCCGTGCTCACATCGCGTTTTTCGGTGGGCCCGGCTGACGCCCTGCGGCGCACGCGTGAACTGCTGGAGTACGAAGGTATCTTCGCGGGTGTCTCCACGGGTGCGATCCTGCACGCGGCGCTGGCTGCCGCGACTAAGGCAGAGCGGGCTGGTGAGACCGCCGATATCGCCTTCATCGTCTGCGATGGCGGCTGGAAGTACCTATCTACAGGCGCCTACGAGGGCAGCCTCGACGATGCCGAGACTGCCCTCGAAGGTCAACTCTGGGCTTGAGCACTCTGGGTTTGAGCTGGGCCCTAGGGCAGTTGACTGAACCAGGCTTTGGCCGCGGGACGATTGACCAGCAGCAGAGCGATCAGGCTGAGCAGGATGACGCCCCAGCCGTAGGGCAGGCGGAACAGTGCGAACACCAGGTTCAAGATGGCCAGAAACGTGATCAGCATCCCGGCGGTCGAGGAACCCGCGAGCGTGATGCGGAGCAACCAGACCAGCATCAGGCCGAAGACAAATGAGACGAGCCCGTTGATGAAGATCAAGAAGCCAGACATCTGCACGGCATTGCCGGTGTGATCGGTGATGGCGGTGAAACTTGCAGGATCCATCGAAGCGATCATGAACCAGATTCCCGTGGCGATGTTGAACACCGCCATCACTGCGATGATCGCAGCGAGCACGATTACGGAGCCGGGACGTGTGGTTGTTGGGCTATCAGCCACGTACATTCCTTTCATGACGCGGTACTGCCTAGGCTGACCGCATGAGTGGGCCGCAGCCTGGTGCGCCTATCGGCATCATGGACTCCGGCGTCGGTGGTCTGACCGTAGCGCGGGCAATTCTTGATCAGCTGCCCGGGGAGTCCATTCACTATGTAGGTGACACCGCGCGTGGCCCCTACGGACCGCGGCCCTTGGCGGAGGTTCGACAGTTCTCCTTGGAGATCATGGATCGCCTCGTTGCCGATGGGGTGAAGCTTCTGGTTATTGCCTGCAACTCGGCCAGCGCGGCCACACTGCGCGATGCCCGCGAGCGATACGAGGTCCCGGTCGTCGAGGTGGTGCACCCCGCCGTACGTCGCGCCGCGGCGGCCACCAGGAACCGGCGAATCGGGGTGATCGGTACCACGATGACCATCACCTCAGGTGCTTATCAGGACGCGTTCGCCGCTGCGCCGAACTTGGAGGTGATCAGTACCGCCTGCCCGCAGTTCGTGGACTTCGTGGAATCTGGAGTGACGTCCGGCCCGGATTTGCTTGCTGCGGCCACGGAGTACCTGGCTCCAATGCGCGAGGCGCAGATCGACACGCTTGTCTTGGGCTGCACGCACTATCCGCTGTTGACCGGCGTGATCTCCTACGTGATGGGCGATGAAGTGACGTTGGTATCGAGCGCCGAAGAAACCGCAAAGGATGTCTACCGCACACTCACTGCCGCTGAACTGCTGAACCCGACATCCGCGCCAGCCCCCAGTCACGTCTTCTCGGCTACCGGTGATCCGCGCAGCTTCGAACGGCTCGGTCGGCGTTTCCTCGGGCCTGAAGTAACCACGGTTACTGGATTCGCGCTCCCTCACGGCTGATCCGTCGATCCGCGTGTGCCTGCGACTAGAGTCCCAGCCATGTCGTCGGCGCAGCAGAGTGCAACAGGTGCAGTGCGAAGTGACGGGCGCGCGGCCGATCAATTGCGTCCTGTCAGGTTCGAGCGTGGCTGGCTTGATCAGGCTGAGGGTTCGACCCTCGTGTCATTCGGACGCACTCGAGTGCTCTGCGTGGCGTCGTTCACCGAGGGCGTGCCGCGCTGGCTCAAGGGGTCTGGTCGTGGCTGGGTCACCGCCGAGTACGCCATGTTGCCGCGAGCAACGAACACGCGTTCGGATCGAGAGTCGGTCAAGGGCAAGCTGGGGGGGCGAACCCAGGAAATTTCTCGATTGATCGGCCGCAGCCTGCGCGCAGCCATTGACTTCGACGCACTCGGAGAGAACACCATCGTGCTGGACTGCGATGTGCTGCAGGCGGATGGCGGCACGCGAACCGCTGCGATCACGGGTGCTTACGTCGCTCTGGCCGACGCGGTGACCTGGGCCATGGGCGCCGGTCTGCTGAGCGCGTCACCGCTACGGGGTTCGGTCGCTGCCGTAAGCGTCGGCATTGTGCAAGGGCAGCCGCGCCTGGATCTGCACTATGACGATGATGTGCAGGCGGACACTGACATGAACATCGTCATGACCGGTGCAGGGCAGTACGTTGAGGTGCAGGGCACCGCTGAGGGTGAACCCTTCGATCGTGCACTCCTGGACCAACTTCTGGCCCTGGGAGCACAAGGCTGCGCGGAACTCACCCGCCTGCAGCAGGCGGCGCTGAGCGAAGCTCGCCCGTGACCATCCGCGTCGTCCTAGCAACGCGTAACGAGCACAAGGTCGACGAGGTCCGCAGAATCTTGGCCGACGCTGAGCAAGGCATCACAGCGGCCATCGACATCATCCCGGCAACGCAGTTCCCTGATGCCCCCGAGGTCATTGAGGACGGGGCGACATTCGCCGCCAATGCCGCACTGAAGGCTGTGGCGCTTGCGCAGTTCACCGGACTGCCTGCTATCGCCGATGATTCGGGCCTGTGCGTTGACGCGCTCAATGGCATGCCGGGCATCTTCTCGGCGCGCTGGAGCGGTTGGCAGGGTGATGCAGGGCGTGACCTAGCCAACCTTCAACTCGTGCTGGCGCAGACCGCGGACGTGCCCGACTCCAGACGCGGTGCGTCATTCCACTGTGCGGTTGCTCTAGCGCTGCCCGATGGGCAGGTCCGCGTCGTGGAAGGTCGCGTCGATGGCCGCCTGATCCGCGAGCCGCGAGGACAGCAGGGCTTCGGCTATGACCCGATCTTTGTCGCGGACGGAAGTGATCGGACCACGGCGGAACTTGCTCCGGCTGAGAAAGACGCCATCAGCCACCGAGGTCGCGCGCTGCGGGCCCTGCTGCCGGTCCTGCAGGAAGTACTGGGCCAGCCTTAGGTGCCGTCAGTGGTCAACTGCGGCGAGAGCCTTGCAGTGACGCCAGGCGGGGCAGTGCTGGCAGGCTGGTTACGTTCAATTGGGCAGTCAACTCGCTGTAGTTGCGCGACTGGCCGGTGTTGGCCAGGGCATCTGCGGTGAAACTCGTCACCACAAGACCGCCACGGCCATCCCGCGTGTACCCGCGCCACTGCCCTGGCCAGTACAGCCCAAGTGACAGTCCGGGCGGTGGTCGAAAGCCCGGTTCGGCGGTGTAGTCCACGAACCAGGCCTGGGCCGGCGCCTGGCTCACCTGCGCCGACGGAAGTAAGCCCGCGGCGAGGGTGGGCGCATCGAGGTCGCCTGCGCCACGCTTCGTGCAGCGCCACTCGGCATTGCGATCGGCTGCAATCGCGGTTCTGCTAGGGGGCTTGAGAAGTGACCATGCGCCCTTGCGGGTGGTTGCGATGCTGCGAGTGCAGCGGATTTGGGCATCGAGGTAGGTCACCCGAGCAGGGGGTTGGTCTGCATGTGGTTTGCCTGCTGGGATCGTCACGATGCGACTGATGCCGCCGCTCGTTACCGCGGTAGTTCGCAAGCCCGGCTGGACCCCATCAGTACGGACATTGAGACGCAGTGCGAACGCCTGGGAGAACAGGGCCGCCAACTCCTGCTCAATGCCAGCGACGCGTTCGGTAGCCAGCAGCTCATCGCGGCTCCCGGCAAACGCTGAGTCGCAACTCGCAAACGTGCACGCAGCGCCCGCGCTCGGGGCAAGCGGGCCGATGAATGCGGCCGCTGCGGCAACGCCACACCACCAGGAAGCCTTGCGCACGGGTCATTCTCTCTTGCCGTGCCAGCGTGTGCTGGAGCAGGGCGGTGTCCAATCTCCAGCTGCTGTGCCCGAATTGCCACAGTCACACTGCCACTTACTGCCGCAAGATGTCTTCGCGAGAGACGTCACGTTAGGACGTAGAGTTTCCCCACACGCGGAAGTGGTGGAATTGGCAGACACGCTGCGCTTAGGACGCAGTGCCTTCGGGTATGCGGGTTCGAGTCCCGCCTTCCGCACCCCACCGTGCGAGGAACGGATAATCAACCTATTTTCGCACTTGCATAAAGTTTGCAACTAGGACCGAGACGCCCTATCGTGCTGGGGTGACCATTTCAACAGCGGCTCGTCGCAGCCGAAGAACCTTGCCCACCCTGTTGACGGGGCTGATCTGCCTGGTCGGCGCGCTTGGCACTGCCGCCTGCGGTGGCGATTCGTCATCCCAGGAGCAGCCGGGCACGGGCCTGCTCGTTGCCACCACCGTCTCGCCGATCACGTCCATCGCGGCCGCAATCGGCGGGGATCGGGTAACCATCGAGGGGATCGTGCCGGAGGGGACGAACTCCCACACCTTTGAACCCGAGCCCCAGGTCGCCAAGTTGCTCAGCGACGCCGACATTATTTTTGTCAACGGCCTGAAGCTGGAGGATCCGACACTTGAACTGGCCGAGGCCAACAAGAAGCCGGATGCCCAGATCGTCGAACTCGGCACGACGGTTATGCCCGAGTCGGATTACATCTTCGATTTCAGCTTTCCCAAGGAGGAGGGCAAACCCAATCCGCACCTATGGACTGATCCCACCTACGCCATCAAGTACGCCGCGCTGATCCGTGACGTGCTGAGCGAACGCGATCCCGACAATGCCAGCACGTACGCCCAGAACTACCTCGCCTTCGAAAAGCAGGCCACGGCACTGGCCGATGCGCTCCGCGCGGATCAGGTAACCGTGCCTGCGGGCAATCTCAAACTGCTCACCTACCACGATGCCTATGCCTACTTCGCGAAGACTTTTGGCTGGACAGTGGTCGGTGCGGTGCAGCCCAAGAACTTCTCCGATCCTGCGCCGGCTGAGGTCGCCGCACTGATCGAACAGGTCAAGGCTCAGGGCGTGAAAACCATCTTCGGCTCGGAGGTATTCCCGTCGAAGGTGCTGGAGGAGATCGGCAACGCAACCGGGGCTCGGTACGAGGACACCCTGCGCGATGACGACCTGCCGGGCGCGCCAGGTGAACCAGAGCACTCATGGCTTGGACTCATGCGTGGTAACTACATGACCATGATCAAGGGTCTTGGCGGCACCACTACGAATCTTGAGAAGGTCGACACCACACCAGCCGTTCCGGATCGCGCGACCTACCCGCAGTGACCGGCACGGGAGTTGGGCCTGAACTGGTCCACATGAGCGACGTCTCCGCCGGATACCGCCATCACGTTGTCCTGCAGGATGTCTCGTTCCATGTGCATGAGGATCAATTCACGGCAGTAGTCGGGCCCTCAGGCGCTGGCAAGACCACCTTGCTTCGGCTGATCCTCGGCACCCTGAAGCCCACCAGTGGACACGTCGTCACCAGCGCCGGGTTGCGGACCTCTTACGTCCCGCAACTGGAAACGGTCAACTGGAACTTCCCGGTGACCGTCTTCGAGTGCGTGCTGATGTCGCGTACGTCCAAACGATTCCTCCCCTGGCCGAGCGGCGAGGAGCGAGCACGCGTTCATGCTGTCCTGGAACGCCTAGGCATCGCAGATCTTGCTCAACGTCATATTCGCGAACTCTCCGGTGGTCAGCAGCAGCGCATGTTCTTGGCTCGTGCCCTCCTGCGCGATCCACAGTTGCTGCTACTGGACGAGCCAACCAGCGGTGTCGATGTCTCCACACGTCACGACGTGCTGCACCTCCTCGCCGACCTGCATGAGGATGGCGTCGCAATCGTGTTGACCACACATGACTTGAATGGCATGGCCGCGCACCTGCCGCATATCGTCTGCGTGAACGGCCGAATCATTGCGGACGGTACGCCAGCTCAGGTCATCACCCCGACAGTTCTGGAACGCACGTTCGGCGCTCGCATGGAGGTGCTGGAGCACCTGGGTATGCGTGTGGTCGTCGATGAGACCCCCAGCCTGCAGGTCATCAGGGGCGGTCAGTGATGGATCTGCTCCTCGAGCCACTCACGTACGACTTCTTCACCAAGGGTCTGCTGGTTGCCGGGCTGTCGGGTGCGCTGCTCGGCTTCATCGGTGTTTTCATTGTGCTTCGCGGCATGAGTTATATCGGGCACGGTCTGTCACATTCGATTTTCGGCGGCTTTGCCGCCGCGCAGTTGTTTGCCGCGCAGTTCTACCTGCTCGGTGCCGGGATCTGGGGCATCGCATCGGCCATCGCGATCACCACGGTCGCAAAGCGCGGTCGTGTCGGTGCCGATGCCGCGATTGGTGTCATCACCACGGCATCATTTGCACTGGGTGTCGCGCTCTTCGCGAAGTTCGGGACGAGCGGACCATCGTTCGAGAACGCGCTGTTTGGCAGCATCCTGGGTATTAGCCCAGAGCAAATCTTTGGCCTGGTCGCTATCACCATCCTGACCGGCGCCTTTGTCTTCCTGCGCTACCGGGCTCTGCTGTTCACCACCTTTGATCCCGACGTGGCCGATGTCTCCGGTGTTCGCGTTGGCCGCCTCGAGGCCATGCTCATGGTGATTCTGTCGTTGGCCATCCTGGCGACGCTTACGGTCATCGGTGTCACCCTGGTCGCAGCGATGCTCGTCATTCCCGCGGTGATCGCCCGAATGTTGACTGATTCATTCGCGCGGATGCTCATCATGAGCACGGTGATCGGGATCGCCTGCGGTGTCATCGGCATGTATGTGAGCTACTTCGCCGGGGTGCCTTCGGGGACGATGATCGTGCTGGTGGGTGCCTTCCTCTTCGTGATCGTCCTGGCCGTAACCGGTGGACGCGGGCTGCGCCGTTCAGCAGGGCTGGACTCCCACGCGGAAGGGCCCGTGCTCGCCACTGCTGGGCGCTAACCCACGCCTGACGGCGATCTCCAAGATGAACGTTCTGATCACCCGCGGCGTAGGCTCTGCCTGTGACCGCAACCGTGCCGAGTGCAGCCCAAAGCGCCCCCAAGCGATCTGTCGCGGAACTGCAGGCTGAAGTCAACGCTGCTCGCCTGGAAATGCTCGCCTCGGTTGCTCAGGTGAAGCAGCAGTTGACCCCGCAAGCCCTCATGCAGCGGGGCCTTCGCAGTGCAACCGGGTGGTTCGTCGGTCCCACTGGTGTGCGCCCCGAACGTGTAGCCATCGCGGGCGCAGTTGCCGTTGGCATCGTGCTGGTCGTGGCCCTCGGCAGTCGACGGCGGAAGTAGTCGTGTCAGTGGACGAAGCACCCCCCGACGTTCGGCCATCACCGGACGGGTCAGTGCCGATCCGGTTGCTCCATGACCGCGTGCTGGTTCGGCAGGGGCCCGAAGACGGTGAGCGGCGCTCCAGTGGTGGCATCGTGATCCCGGCAACGGCACAGGTTGGCCGACGCCTTGCCTGGGCACGGGTCGTGGGCATCGGCCCGAACGTGCGCACCGTGGATGTCGGTGACCGGGTGCTCTTTGAACCGGAGGACCGGGGCGAGGTCGAGTTGCAGGGCCATGACTACGTGTTGCTGCGTGAGCGTGATGTGCATGCGGTCGCAACCGATCGCAGTGCCTCTACCGGCACCGGGCTATACCTCTAGCCGTCGTGGAACCAGCCTCCTGCGCACCGGAGAGTTCGCCGATTCTGGTCGGTGGCACCGGACGTAGCGGGTCCACAGTGGTGGGCCACATCCTGGACCACCACCCCCAACTGTCGTTAACGCGACCGATGGAAGTGCGCTTCATCGCCGGGCGACACGGCTTGGCCGAAGCACTGGACACCGCGCAGCGCCATCCTGACCAAGCCGCAGCCGTAAGTGAACTCGCGGTCGACCGCCTGAAGAATCGCTGGTACTTCCGTGCCGAAGAGGTCGGGCTGCACACCACCGTGGCGCGGCCAGATTTGGACACCTGGTGCGCCGACTACTGCGGGGGTTTCGGCACCGATCCGGTTGGTGCAACCCGGCAGTTGACGGCGCAGATCATGCAACGAGTTGTTGCACCACTGCCTGGGTCGCAATGGGTTGACACAACACCTGCCAACGCACGAAATGCGGACCTCGTCACGCGGATCTATCCGAATGGGCGGGTCATCGCGGTTGAACGTGATGGCCGAGATGTAGCCGCCTCATTCGTGCAGCAGCCCTTTGGACCTGATGATCCATTTCAGGCGCTTCGCAAGTGGGAGCAACGAACCCTGCGCATTCACCAGGCAGCCAAGGCCTGCCCCCCGGATCGCATGCTCATCGTGCAACTCATGGATCTCGTGGCGAAGGATCGGGCGGGCGCTTTGCAGCGTATTTGCGAATTCCTGGGTCTTGCGGTCGACGCGGAAATGGTTGCCTGGTGCGATGACAATGTGACTGCCGATGCGGCTCACCCTGATCGTTGGCGCCGGCAGTTTGACCGCAAGACTGCCGATCGCCTGGATAAGCGATACGCCGAGGCTGTCCAGCGCCTACGTGCCCAAGGGGTGCAGGTAGTCACATGACCGATGAGATGCAGCTTGCCGGAGCAGAGCGCTTCGACGACGTGATCATTGGCGCCGGACACAACGGCCTGGTGGCTGCCTGCTACCTGGCCCTGGCAGGTCGTGATGTCTGCATTGTTGAGGCTGCGAACATCGTCGGAGGTGCGGCAATCTCGCCGCAGGTGTTCACAGGCGTTGATGCGCGCCTCTCCAAGTATTCGTACCTGGTGTCACTACTCCCTGATGCGATTCGTACCGATCTGGGCGTCGCGCTCCCACTGGTGGAACGCAGCACAGCCTCCTACACGCCAGATCCGCAGGACCCCGCGCGCGGACTTCTCGTTCCGTCGGTGCGCTCCCAGGCTTTCACCGACCACCTCAGTGACTTCACTGGGTCGACTACCGAGGCCGGCAATTGGCAGGCCTTCCAGGAACAGCTTTTGGCCATGGCGCAGCGGGTGTTCCCGACGCTGACGAAACCCTTGATGGGTGCATCAGCGATGCAAGACCTCGTTGGCGACGCGGCAACCTGGTCTGACTTCTTCGAACAGCCGCTTGGCCGCGTCCTCGAACGTACCTTCAGCAACGACGTGGTGCGCGGCGTTGTCTTTACCGACGCCCTCATTGGCACCTACAGTCATGCGCACGACGCATCCCTGCGCCAGAATGCCTGCTTCCTCTACCACGTGATCGGGAACGGCACTGGTGACTGGGACCTGCCGGTAGGCGGCATGGGCGCATTGACGCAGGCATTGGCCCGGCGCGCCGAGGAACTAGGCGTGCAGATTCACCTGCAGGCGCGTGCTGTCGAGGTCATCAGTGACGGCAGTACCGCGACCGTTGTGGTGGAAAGCATTGCTGGCCGCAGGAGCCTGCGGTGCGAAAACGTGCTTGCGAACTGCGCGCCGGCCGTGTTGGCTCGACTCCAAGGCAGGCAACCAGCCCCTACCCTGCCGGGCGCGCAGATCAAGGTGAATCTGCTCCTTGAGCGCCTTCCGGAATTGCGCGATGGATCGGTCGATCCGCAGCAGGCATTCAGTGGCACCTTCCACGTGAACGAGGGGTACACCCAACTCAACGCTGCCTTCGCGGCGGGTGGATGCGGCGAGTTACCCAATCCGGTTCCCTGCGAGACCTACTGTCACACCCTTGGTGATCGCAGTATCCTGGGGCCGACACTGCGCGACTCCGCGGCGCAGACCTTGACTGTGTTCGCCCTCAACACCCCGCATGCACTTTTCGCTGACGGCACCATTGATCAAGCGGCGGCGGTGCAGGCGGTACTGGCCAGTATCAACAGTGTGCTCGCCGAACCCATTGAGCCGCTGCTCATGCTCGATAGTGACGGGCGGCCGTGTATCGATGTAAGCACCACTGTCGACCTCGAGTATTCACTGGGTATTCCCGGTGGCAATATCTTTCATACTCCACTCGACATGCCCTTCGCCCAATCCGTAGCGGAAATTGGCAGCTGGGGTGTGGAGACCGACCTAGCGAATGTTTTCATCTGCGGTGCTGGCGCACGACGTGGTGGGGGAGTCTCTGGGATACCAGGTCACAACGCGGCTCAAGCCGTGTTGCGCGGTAACTCAGCTCACTGACGGGCGAGGAACTCCAAGAAGTCGTCGCGGCCACTGTCCAGATCGGTGATGAATAGATCCGGCTGCACCGCCTGCAACTCAGGATGATCATGCAGGCCCGTGGCCACCAGCACGCCGGGAAACCCACCTGCGCGCGCGGCCTCAAGGTCAAGAGGCGTGTCACCGATGACCACCGCGACCACTGGCGAGAAGTTCGCCCGCAGGGTGCGCCCTGCAAGAGCACCCAGTTCGGTGCGGTGCGTTGGAGCCGTCCCGAAGAAGCAGAAGTCCTGGTCGATGCGATCCCATAGGCCGGCGGACTCAAGCTTCACCTGTGCCCGCTGCGGCACGTTGCCAGTCAGCAGTCCGTGCCGCCAGCCCTGCTCGGTCAGTTCATCCAAGACCTCAATCACGGCGGGCGCCGGCGTTGCCGGGTGCTGGGCGAGTTCGGTGCGCGATGTTGCCAGTAGATCGTCGAAAAGTGCCTGGAGCGTGACGTCATCTAGTGCTACGCCCTCCTGTGCGGCCAGTTCGGCGAATATCTGGCCGTCGGTCTTTCCTGACGTCCGCGGTGTCGTCGGAGTCGCCATGCCAAGCACGCGACCGAAGGTCTGCGCATGCTTATCGCGAGCACGGCCACGCATGCCGATCAAGGTGCCGTCGATATCCCACAGCAGGAGCCGCAGTTGGCTATCGAGTTCGCCATTGGTTGATGCGGTCACGAGGATGTTGACCCACTTTCGCGGACGTGTTCGTCAAGGAAGGCAAGTGTACGGTCGAAGGACTGTGCCCAGGGCCCGTAGAGGTAGTGCCCACCACCGTTGATCTCGATCAATTCGGCATCAACCGATTCACGACGAAGTTCCTGCATGGCGCGTCGGGTCCAGCCGATCGGACAGCTGTCGTCGGCGGTGCCGTGCACGATCAGAATGGGATCAGAAATGCGATCAAAGAAATTGATAGCGGAAATGCCCGCCCACCAATCGGGGTTCGTCTCCGGAGGGCCGTATCGCGCGAAGATCTCTTTGCGCAGCGACGCATCCGATCGTTGCCACTTGTTGAAATTGTCAACTGCATCTGCACTGACGGGCGCATAGAGCACTGCAGCCTTGAATGTGCCGGGTGCGGTCACCAGCGCGTTATAGCCGACGCCACCGCCCATGGATCGCCCCAGGTAGCCGATGCGCTCGGTGTCCAGGTACGGCAGGTTTGAGTTCTGTACGGCCCGCGCAGCATTGATGACATCCTCGGTGTACCCCAGGCGCAGCCGCACAGCATTGCGCGGATCGTCATCGGAGCCGGCATGGTTTCGGTAGTCGACGTGCAGGGCGACATAACCAGCCCTGGCCAGGGCATCCTGCTCCCGGCGAAAGCCCTGACCGGTGACGTAGACGTCAGGGTCGATGTACCCGTGGCCCAGAACGATCACGGGGAACGGACCCTTGCCCTTGGGCACATTCATGATCCCGGTGATCTTGAGTCCATTGGATCGGTAGCTGATCGCGACCTTGGTATAGGCACTGGTGCGGGCCAGTACTCGCCCGACCTTGAAATCGGTGCCTTGCATGGGCATGGACATCAGTGCTGGCAGCGAGACTGGATGGGGGGTATCGGCAAAGTAGGTCGCGGCCTGCGCGGATGCACTGCCAAGCCCCAGGCCCATCGACAGTACGACCGCACCTAATAGCTTGATGAGCCTCTGCCGATGACGCACGCAAACACTGTAGGTCGCCTCGACCTATTCCGCAGCCGGGTTATCCTCGAGAGGTGACTGGTCCAGTCCTTCGCGTGCTCATGGTGATGGTGCTGGGCCTAGCCGTACTAAGTGCAGGGATTGTTGCGGGCAGTGATCAGGCACTGGCCTACGAAGGCCGCATTATGGGTGGCAGTGGCGCAGGTGGGTCGTCCAACGTTGTTGCTCTGTCCGCCCGAGATGAGCAGGGCTGGTGGCTGTGCAGCGCGGCGATGTGGAAGCCGCGTGTGTTAGTCACCGCGGCGCACTGTGTGACAAAGGAAGGTTCCGCGGATCCAGCGTTGGAGGTTCGCGTCTTTCCTCCGGGTGCGGAGGCACTCGTCTATAGCAACATCGGTCCGCAAGGTGCCAGCTCGGTTCCGGTTACCGCGATCCTGCGCCCTGCTGGCTATGTCAACGCGTCCGAGCTCGTGCAACCCAACGACATCGCCTTTGTCGTCCTGGGTGCAGATCTGGCACCGGCGGGCTTCAGTCGCCTGGCGACAAATGCCGAACTGAATCAATGGGTGTCGATCGCCAAGCCAGTTACGCATGTGGGCTACGGACTTACCGGCCCCGGGCAGCGTTCTACTACTCCACATACGACAACACTTTCCCTCACCCAATTCATGAACGGGCGCTACGGACAGCAGTTCAGCACCGCTCAAACCGCGCAGGTCGCCATCTGTCCGGGTGACAGCGGCAGCCCAGCCTTTGTGGATCAGGCCACCGGTGATCTGCTGCTGGGCACCATGGCTGGTGGCACCGGTGTGTGTGGTTCAGCGACTGGGATGCAATCAGCCCAAGCCGATGCGAACGTCGGCCTTGCTGCCATGGGATACGCGGATCTGGCCGATGCCGCGCTAGCGCTTGCCGGTTACCCCGCGATCCCTGGCGCCTCGGCGGATCGGGTGGCTACCAGTGCGGCTTCCACGGTGTATCTCGCCTGGTTGCCACCCAGTCGCAACGCGACCGCCGTAACCGGGTACGAGGTCTTTGATGAAAATGGCACCGTCGTTTGTGTCACCGTTGCGACCACCTGCCGAGTCGAAGGGGTTGCTCCCGGCGCCCACGCCTACCGCATTCGAAGTCTTAACGCGCAAGGCGAAGGTGATGCCAAACCCGAGGCGGCAGCAGTTACGGTCAGTGGCCAACCCGTCCAGGTGAGTCTGAAGAATGCAAATGCCCAGCCGTGGATCGCCGGCACGACCATCACGGCGCAGGAGGGCTGCTTCGCAGCCAGCAAGGGCAAGCGCCGACTGCAGGCCAACCTCAACGGCAGCTGGGTGACGATTGCCTCAGCGGCCCTCGTCCGCGATCGGCAGAGTTGCCCGCGCCGCAAACGACCATTTGTCGCGAGATACGAATTCGTCATTCCGGCGGCTACGGCACCGGGGTCCTCGGTTTCGCTGCGTACGGTTAGCCGAGCTGTTGATGACATTCGAAACTCATCCACCACGATTTACGGTAGTTATGAGGATCTGCTCAACGCCACCCTGGCGTCACGCAACCCGAGTACCTAGCGCCGCGCTCAGGCAACAACTCAGTTCAGTAGGGCGAGGGCAAGCACAGTGCCGACGGCAATCACGGCGACAACGGCTAGGACAATGACAACGATCTGACCGGCACCAGCGCGCTTACGGTGTTGCGGGCCGGCCTCCTTCTTCTGCTCGCGCCTAGATTTCTTCTTCTCAGGCTTGATTGGAGTCTGTGCAACTGGTGCAGGCTGGCTCGCACCGTCAC
>JAGWVT010000137.1 GCA_018970765.1 Actinomycetales bacterium | reverse complement strand
GCGGAATCCTTCCGCAAGACGCCGCTGAGCGTTTCCACCGATCGCATCGGGCTGGCTGCATTCCGCGGAGCAACACTGCTGGCCCGGCTGCGCGATGCAGGGGTTGATGTTTCCCGGGATGGCACCGGGCGAATCCTGGAGGCCTACCCAGCTGTTGCCCTGATGCAGTGGGGGCTCGCCGTCGGCGGGCCTTACAAGGGCACCGATCGCGCTCGAGCCTCCGCGAATCTCACCCTGCTCGTCGACGCACTCCGCAACGCCGCACCGTGGCTAGACCTCGGTGGGCACGAGGAACTCTGTCGGCGCAACGACGACGCCTTTGATGCCGTGATCTGTGCCCTCATCGCACGAGCCCACCTCCTCGGCGATTGCACGAAGCCAACTGGGGAGCAGGAGCGCTGTGCTCGCACCGAAGGTTGGATTGCGGTACCGCAAGCACCGCTTGCGGCGCTACTCGCCTAGATCTGCCTATCTGCTGTGTGAGAGGTGATTTCATATGCAGATGAGGATGGGCATCAGCACGATAATCGGGACCGCGGTCCTCTCCGTCACTATCGCCGTGGTCATTCCGCAGGGCGCTCAAGCGCAGCTGTTGCCCCGCGGCGGTGCCACGTCTCCTGCTACGAGTACCTCAACGCTGGCGCCTGAGGTGACCGTACGACTCAATGCCGCGCTACGCGAAGCTTGGGCCGATCTGCCCGGTGGCGCTGCGGCTGTCGTCATCGTGCCCGGCCGCGGCCGCTGGGTCGGCACGGTGGGCTATGCCAACCAAGAGCGCAAGCGCCCGCTACTGCCCTCCATGCAGTCGCCCATCGGGTCAGTTAGCAAGACCTTCACCGGCATGCTCGTCCTGCAGGAGATAGCTGCAGGACGACTTAACCTCGATGACCGACTCAATCGTTGGTATCCGACGATTCCTAAGGCGGACGAGATCACCGTCGCCATGCTGCTCAATATGACGAGCGGGATCGCTGATTACCTCAACGCGGACGTTCTCGGGTTCGCTGAGGAACTGATGGTGGATCCCAAGCGGCGCTATGTACCTGACGATCTGATCGCTCAGGGAGCAGCACTTCCGCGTGAGTTCGAGGTGCCCGGAACGGCATTTGCCTACTCCAACACCAATACCGTGATTCTGGCTCGAATCCTGGAGAAAGAAACCGGGCAGGATTTCGCCGCACTACTGCAGTCGCAACTCTTTGATCCGTTGAATCTGAACCGCACCTTTGTCGATGTCTCTGGCAACCTGCAGGCTCCGCACGTCGAGAACTACTCCGACGTATTCTCCGTGAATCCGAGCCTGCCACCCGTTGGACGAACGACTAACTGGAGTCAGTCGGTCACCTGGGCTGCAGGTGGACTCGCGTCAACGATCGACAATCTCGGCAGATGGGGTCAAACCCTGGGTACTGGCCGGGGCGCAATCCCCGCCTCGACGGCGGCCGCGCGCTTCGACCACTGTGCACCGCCGGGGAATGACGACGCTGAGATCACGGTGAGCTACTGCCTGGGCGTCATCGCTGTCCGCGATACAGCCACGGGCAAGTTCGTCACGTTGTGGCACAACGGGCGAGTCTTCGGGGCGGTGGCGTACGTTGGGTATTACCCCGCTACCGGCGCAGTGGTCGCGGTTATGGCGAACTCTGACATGGCCGGACCCGATGGTGAGGCCGTTTCGATGCGCGGTAAGGCAGCGATAGAAGCGGCCATTCCAAAACTTCTCGGCCTTTAGTCAGGTTCTGCAATCGTGAGAGTGCAACAGGCCGCATGTCGTCACGATTGAATCTGTCTGAGTGGATCCTGAGCAAAGTCGCGCCACGACAGCACTCGAACGCCCGATCGGTGAATTGACTCGTCACCTCCGTAAATGATGGTGGGGGTCAACCAAGACCATTGCGGAGTGCGCCCAATCCAGCGCCGCATTGGTGCGGCCTAGTCTGCGGAATAGGTGCGACCTGCCTTGAACGCAACTGGAACCAAGCCCTCTGGCATGCGCACGACACAGTCAATTTCGTTCCCATGTTGGTCGCGTAGGTACCCGAGATCGGGTTGCCTTCCAGCATTCATGAAAGCTTTCATGAGTTCGGCGATTCCCCAAGTTTCAAAGACGGATCCGCGAAGTGGATGCACCACGAGTTGCTCCGGGTGTGTGATACCAAGCAAACTGCACATCAGCCCGGAGTCGAGCATGACAACCTCTGGTGCTTTGACGAGTTTGGAGGTGGCGTTCGTTGCATGTGGGCGCAGTAGCGCCACGACGTAGGTTGCCTGCAGGATCGAAATCCATGCGCGCACCGTTTGAGCTGAGACATCGACATCGCTGCCCAGTGCGGCGTTATTGAGCAGTTGCGCTGAGCGCGCCGCTACCGCGCGAGTGAACTTGACGAAGACTTCTTGATCACGCACACTCAGCAGCTGGCGGACATCGCGCTCAACGTAGGTCGCGGTGTAATTGACTAACCAGTCGGTTGGGGCAACGTCGCGGTCAAAGATGGCGGGGAACCCGCCGGTCCACAGCATCGTCTCGAGGTTGGTCGAAAGTCGATTCGCCTGAAGAAGTTCGGCCCCACTGAGTGGGAGCAGTTCCACTCGGCCCACCCGACCCGCTAGGGATTGAGACACTTGCGCAGCGAGTGCTGGTTGCTGCGAACCGGTGAGAATGAAGTTGCCCATGGTCGCGGTTTCATCAACGACGCCCTGGAGGTAAGACAGTAGGTCCGGAACGCGCTGCACCTCGTCGAAGATCGCACCACTCGGGAACTGGGCCAGGAAGCCGCGGGGGTCGTCAACCGCGAACGAGCGCACGTCGACGCTCTCCAGGGATCGGTACGGCAGATCAGGGCGTTCGTGCCGGGCCAGGGTTGTCTTGCCTGATTGGCGGGGACCGGTGAGGTGGAGGACGGGAAACCCCCGCGCGAGCCTCTGCAGCGTCGCCGAGGCATTTCGAGCGATGTATTTGGGGTAATCGTAAATACAACTTACGACTGCCCCGAAGTTCTCGTACCTGGGCGCAACCGTCAGCGCGCTTATGTGTCACTTGCCCCCAAAGCGGTCCCAGGCTCGCATGAGGTGAGATGGCGGTGGCGGTGGGATTTGAACCCACGGTGGAGTTACCCCCACACGCGCTTTCGAGGCGCGCTCCTTTGGCCGCTCGGACACGCCACCGCGCAGAAGGCTACACGCCCGCTGGACAAACAAGCCCGGGACGGCGTTGCCGTCCCGGGCTGGCGCGGAGGATACGGGATTTGAACCCGTGAGGGGTTGCCCCCAACACGCTTTCCAAGCGTGCGCCCTAGGCCACTAGGCGAATCCTCCGC
>JAGWVT010000046.1 GCA_018970765.1 Actinomycetales bacterium | reverse complement strand
CCTCGACCAGGTCCTTGGCCTCCTTCAGGCCCAGGTTGGTCAGCGTGCGCACCTCCTTGATCACCGGGATCTTGTTGTCGCCGCCGGACTCCAGGATGACGTCGAATTCATCCTGATCCGCAGCGCCACCGGCGTCGCCGCCACCACCTGCAGGAGCGGCAACCGCAGCCACGGCCACGGGGGCCGCTGCAGTCACATCGAAGGTCTCTTCGAAGAGCTTCACGAACTCGCTGAGCTCAAGGAGGGACATCTCCTTGAAGGCATCCAAGAGCTGATCGTTGCTGAGCTTGGCCATCGTGCTGTCCTTTCGTCGGGCTGAATCCGGGCTTTCAGCCCGCGTCGGTCTCCTCGGCAACAGCCGGGGTTTCTTCGCCTGCTGCAGGCGCAGCAGGAGCTGGGGGTGCGGCCTCTGCCGCAGGGGTTTTTGCTTGCAGTGCGCCGAAAGCACGTGCTGCCTTCGCCAGTGGAGCGGCGAACAGAGCCGCAGCCGAGGACTGCTTGGCCTTCATGGCGCCAGCCAACTTGGACAGCAGCACCTCGCGCGACTCGAGGTCGGCGATGCGGTTGAGGTCAGCGGCGGTGAGCAGAGCGCCATCCATAAGGCCGCCCTTGATCACCAGGGCCGGGTTCTCCTTGGCGAAGTCGCGTATGCCCTTGGCAGCGACGACGGCATCACCTTTGACGAAGGCGATCGCGCTGGGGCCAGCGAGCATCTCGTCTAGGCCGCTCACGCCTGCTTCCCGTGCCGCGATCTTGCTCAGCGTGTTCTTCACCACGGCGTAAGTCACCCCGGGGCCCAGGGTGCGACGCAGGGCCTTGAGTTGAGCGACGGTGAGGCCTCGGTACTCGGTGAGCACGGCGGCGTTTGAGGAGCGGAAATGCTCCGTAAGTTCGGCCACGGCTGAAACCTTGACTGGCTTTGCCATCCTGCTCCTTCCATCGCCCCAGCGATGGCGAGCACAGGCGCGCAGCACCAAGGCTGCATCGTCACCTGCGCAGGCCGCCCACCAGGGGCCTTCGGCGCCCTTGGGCGCAACCGGCGGTCTTCGGTAGGTGAGGAGTCTATGGGCCCGACCCTTGAGGGTCAAAACGATGGTGGGGCCGGCTCCGAAGAGCCGACCCCACCGCGTGTTTCTCAGGACCTACCTAGGGCAGCAGCTTGGCTGGAGCCTTGGCCGGCTTGAACGTTGCGTTAATCACCTTGCCGCTGGTGGTCGAGTTTCCAGCGATCAGGATGCCCTTCGTCTGACGGACGAGGGTTCCCGCAGAGTCGTACTGACCCATCCAGTAGCCGAGCAGCCCCTGGTGCGACTTGTCCGTAATGCGCATCGGCACATTGGCGGCCGACTTGAAACTGGCCGACTGAGTCTGCAGGGCGTTGATGAGTGCCTTACGGGACAGGTTCGGGCCCGCTGCCTTCAGTGCCTGAGCGAAGACGTAGGCCGAGTTGACTCCGTAGTAGGTGTAGAAGTTCCACGGAAGTCCCGCACCTTCGACGATCGGCTTCATCAGGCTCACGTACGGGTTGCCCACGTCAGTGATTGGTGTCAGGAAGCTCGGCGTGTACATGCCATTCATAAGCGCCTTGCCGTCGAGCTTCGACTGCGCCAGCAGGCCGCCGATGATCGAGGGCTCAGAGCCCACCGAGGTCACCATCCACTTGGGCTGGAACTTCAATGCCGCTGACGTGCCCAGCAGCAGGCCCGTCGCAGAGGTCACGCCGAAGAACACGACAAGCTGGCAGCCCGCCGCCTTCAGAGTGGTCACCTGCGGTGCAAGGTTGCGTGAGACCAGCTGTGCCGTCGTGTACGAGGTCTGCGCGGCAAACGTCATGCCAGCAGCTGCGAAGCCGGCGCCAGCGTTCTCGCCGAACTCACCCTCTTGGTAGAACAGGCAGCGCTTGAGGTCTTTCAACTCTGCCGTGCTCTGGATGTAGCTAGCCATGACCTTTGCCTCGACCAGGTACGACGGGAAGAACGGGAACACACCCGGGTACTTCGACGGGTTGTCGAAAACGGAGGAGCCGCTGTTGATGAAGACGTCCGGAACGTTCTGCGCCTTCAAAGTCTCCTCAACCGCGAGTCGGTTTGCGGTGCCAAGGGCTCCGAACAACGAGAAGACCTTGTTCTGATTGATCAACTCATTGGTGGCCGTCACGGTAGCAGCCGGGTTGTACTGATCGTCTTTGATGACGAACTCAATCTGTCGACCGTTGATGCCGCCGTTGGCATTGACGTAGTCGAAGTAGGCCTTGGCCGCAGCCGACACGTCCTTGTAGCCAGGAGACGCGATACCGGTCAGCGGCGTGGTGGTGCCGATGACGACTTTGTCTTTCGAAATGCCAGGATCCGCTGCCTGAGCCTGCCCGGCCGCACCTACGGCAATCAGGGAGAGTCCCAGGGTCACCCCCAGGCCCTTGGTTAGTACTCGCTTGATCACGCTTGACTCCTCACGATTGACCCGCCCCAGGAAGGCCAGGGCTGGCATGTCCTTGCCCATCAGGCTAGGGGGTGGGCACTCGGTCCGCAAGAAAATCGGGTAGTGAAGTCAACAATCGGGGGTTAGCCGGCTCGTGAACGTCGTTTCGCAAGGAGGCTGCCCACCAAGCCGCCCGGCAAGACCAGCACGACCACAACCACCAAGAGCCCGTACAACAGGTCGGGGAGGTTGTTGGCGATCTGATCGCTCCAGCCAGTGCGCTCGGCGAGGGACTGGACACCTTCGGGGAGCACCACGATGAAGACCGCTCCAAGCATGGCTCCAACCAGCGAAGAGCGTCCGCCGAGGATCACGCCAACCAACAGCGACAGGGAAAGCCCCAACCCAAAGACGGCAGGCCCCACGTAGGCCAGAATCTGCGCGAACACCGCACCTGCCAGTGCCGCAAAGAAGCCGCTCACCACGAAAGCGGACACCTTGCTTGATTGGGGGGAAATACCCACGAGAGCTGCTGCGACTGGGTCATCACGCACCGCTCGCCAGCGCCGGCCCTGCTGCCCACGAATCAGATTGAGTGCCATGAACCCGACGACGCAGGCCATGGTGATAGCAAGGCTGGCCTGCCAGTGCTCCAAAACGAAGCCTGCCGCGTCACCCAATCCCGCGGCACCATCGGACGCATTGGAAGCGGCGTCGGTGGGTGCAGTCGCTAGCGGACTGGGGTCCAGACTCGCGTCAGGCGACGCGAAGGCACTGGGATCGTGCGTCGCACCTTGGTCAGTGGCGAGTTGCTCTTGGTCAAACTCCACGACACCGTCCCCGGCAAACGGGTCTTCGCCACTGCTGAGATCATCTTGATTGAACTCAACGACCCCACCGGAATCTGTGCCGCCTTCAGCAAGGAAGTCCTCGAAGGCCGCATCCTTATTCGCTTCCTCTTCCGCAGCGTTGGCTGCCACAACTGCCTCGTCGGTCAGGGCGGCATATCCACCTGGGGGATACGGAACTCGTAGTGCGAATCCATCCTCGCCACCTAGCGACTCAGGGAACCGCGTGATGATCGACGGAATGCCTACGGCAATGCCGAGCGTTAGACCAGCGAGGTACGGACCACGCAGCCGCGCACCTACGACGCCAATGACTAGACCGCAGATGATTCCCACGAAACCCGCGGCAACGACCGACCAGACGGCATTCCAGGGCAGGCCCAGAAAAGGAACTGTTTCCCATCGAAGGCTCGTGAGGGCGAATGTGTACGCACCGACGGCCATCAGGGCCCCGTTGCCAAGCGACACCTGACCGGACAGACCTACCAAGATCACCATGCCGAACATCGCCGTTGCGTACATGGCGGCAAGAGCGAGGTAGTAGCTGTAAATCGGCGCGAGCAGTCCGTTCAATACAAGGAAGGCCGCGGCGACGACTACGGCGAGCAGGGCATGCTGAACGAGTGGTGTTCCTGACCAGCGCTGCAGTCCTGCAGGAAATTTCACGGCGCTACACCGCCCTTGAGTGGTGATGGCCGAAGACACCTTCGGGTTTGAGGAGGAGGTTCAAGGCAAGCAGTGCCAGCGCCACGATTGAACTGTTGCCTGGGTCGCTGTAACCGGTGACGAGAGAAAGCACCAGGCCGGTGCCTATGCCGAAGGAAACCGCGCCCACCAGACTGTCAAGACCGCCGATGACTGCGGCCGTGAACGCCAGGATCAAGAGAACATCCATGGAGTACGGGCTCACAGATAGTCGCGGCGCAACGAGAACACCAGCGACGGCTCCGATAGCTCCCGCCAATGCCCACCCCAAGGCCAGCATGCGAGCGACGCGGACTCCGGAAAGCCGTGCCGCGGTCGGATTGAAGGCAGCGGCGCGCATGCGAAGCCCGATCGAAGTGCGTGTGAACATGAGTGAGAGTCCAACAACGAGGGCGATAGTCGCTCCCAAAACCAGGGCGTCGTAGGGCGCGAACGGCCAGGTGCGCCCAAAGGCTTCGAATCCCACGACGTCGAGCAGTGGCGGATAGGACCTTTGATCAACGCCCCAGATCATGCTCGCAGCGGCCTGAAGTGCAATGAGCACGCCGAAAGTCGCGATGATCGCACCCGAACTGTCCTGACCTCGCACAGGCCGCATGACAAGTAAGTGAACGATGAACCCGAGCACGGCACCGGCAATGATTGCCACGATGAGAGCAATGAACCAGTTCCCAGTGTTGCTATACGTTGCCAACGCGATAAACGTCGTAAACATCGCCTGACCGGCCTGCGCGAAGTTGACCACGCGAGTGGAGCGCCACACGAGAACCAGCGCAATCGCCATGAGCGCGATGACCGCCCCATTCGTGATGCCACCAAGCAAGTAGTCCAAGAAGGTCACCATGGCTTGTCACTCCGTCCCGAGGTAGACGTGTCGCAGCTCCGGACTGGCGAGCAGTTCCGCAGACGGGCCTTGACCGACCACGCGTCCGAGATTGAGCACGATGCCGTTGCGGGCAATGCGCAAAGCCACGCTGGCATTCTGTTCAACCAGCAGTACGGCGAGGTTTGCCTCAACGGCAAGGCGACCGACGAGCTCGAGAATCTGCGAAACGATCAGCGGCGCTAACCCAAGCGAGGGTTCATCCAGGAGCAGACACTGCGGATCGCACATCAGTGCGCGCCCGATGGCAAGTTGCTGCCGCTCGCCGCCGCTGAGCGTTGAGGCGGCGAAGCGGGCACGTTCGCCAAGAACTGGGAACAGATCAACGACCTCGTCATGGCTGGCGGTTCGCGCCTTGTGCGGGCGCCACATGCCGCCAAGGCGCAGGTTCTCCTCGACCGTCAATTCCGGGATAACAGCTCGACCTTCGGGCACGAGGGCGACTCCCATGCGGACAACTTCCTCCGGCGCCCGTCCAGTGATCAGCGTGCCGTCGAGTGTCGCCTGGCCGGCAAGCGGCTTGTTGAGCCCCGCGAGCGTTCTCATGAGGGTCGACTTGCCTGCGCCATTGGCGCCGACCACAGCGGTTACTTCACCGCGTGGCACGTTAAAGGACACCTCGCGCAATGCTGCAACCGCGCCATACGAGACGGAGAGTCCGCTGATCTCAAGCATGGATCGCACCCTCGTCGCCTAAGTACGCCGCCAGCACCGCGGGGTCATTGCGGACATACTCAGGCGTTCCCGCGGAAATGACCTTGCCGGCATCGAGGACCCAGATCAGGTCGGTGACCTTCATGACCAGTTCCATGTGGTGCTCGACCAGCAGGATCGACATACGCGGCACCCAGGAACGCAGCAGTTTCGCTAGATCTTCCATGTCTGCGTCACTGATCCCGCCCGCTGGTTCATCCAGTAGGAGCACTTTTGGATCACACACAAGTGCGCGCGCCAGTGCCACCCGCTTCTGGATCGGGTAGGGCAATTCTCCCGGCAAGCGATCCGCGACATCCCCGATGGCGAGTTCGTCAAGCAGGGCTCTCGCCTTGTCTTGGATCTGGATCTGGCGACGCCGTCGCCAAGGTGCGGCGATCGCAGACTCGACCACGCTGGCGTGGTCCTGGTGCGATGCGCCAAGCACCACGTTGTCTAACGCGGTGAGCGTTGGAAATAAGCCAACGCCCTGCAGGGTGCGAGCAATGCCCAGCTCAGTGAGCCGGTGTGTGTGAATCTTGCGAAGCTTCCTGCCATCAAGGCGAACGACTCCGGAGTCGGCATGGACGAATCCGCAGATGACGTTGAAGACCGTCGTCTTGCCAGCGCCGTTGGGGCCGATCAGCCCGGTGATGGTGCCTTCCGGCACGCCGATACTGACCGAGTCGAGGATCTGCAGGCCACCGAGATTGACCGAGACCTCAACCGTCTGCAGCACGGGATCCGTTAAGGGCAGGTGGTACTTCACTGCACCCCCAACGGATCCGACGGCTGTCTTTGGACCCTACTCGCCCAGGGCGTCTTCCGCAGTGAGGTTTTTCGTACGGTTGGGATCCACTGGAACTCCCGGCCCCATAGTGGAAGACATGGTCGCCTTCTTGACGTAGCGGCCTTTGGCTGCGGACGGCTTCAAGCGCATGATTTCGTCGAGGGCTGCCCCGTAGTTCTCGACGAGCTTCACGTCGTCGAAGGAGGCCTTTCCGATTGGGAACTGCAGGTTCGAGTGCTTGTCGATGCGGAACTCGATCTTGCCGCCCTTGATGTCCTCAACGGCCTTGGCTACATCCATAGTCACGGTGCCCGTCTTGGGGTTCGGCATCAAACCACGTGGACCGAGCACCTTGCCGAGGGTGCCCACCTTGCCCATCAGATCAGGCGTGGCGACAGCCGCATCGAAATCGGTCCAGCCGCCAGCGACCTTGGCGATGAGGTCGTCCGAACCGACGTAGTCTGCGCCAGCCGCTCGGGCCTGGTCGGCCTTTTCACCGGCAGCGAAGACCAGCACTCGGGCAGTCTTACCAGTGCCGTGCGGCAGTGACACGGTGCCGCGAACCATCTGATCGGCCTTGCGGGGATCGACACCGAGGCGAAGTGACACCTCAACGGTCGGATCGAATTTCGTGCCGACACCCTGCTTGACGAGCCGAACTGCCGTCAGTGGTGAGTACAGAGCATCGCGATCAATCAGTTCCTCGGCCTTGCGATATGCCTTGCTGCGCTTCATGACTGCTCCTTCGCAGGTTGTGGTCATCGGGCCGCGCTGGCCCTCCCACGCTGTTGATGATGAGGTTGAACTCTACGAGGTAACGGTGACGCCCATTTGACGTGCGGTTCCTTCGATGATGCGCATGGCCGCCTCGACGTCGTTTGCGTTCAGGTCGGGCATCTTCGTCTCAGCGATCTGCCGCAGTTGGTCGACGGTGATCGTGCCGGCCTTCGCCTTGGGAGGCGTGCTCGACCCCTTCTCCAGACCAGCCGCCTTCAGAATGAGTCGGGAGGCCGGCGGCGTCTTGAGGATGAAATCGAATGAGCGATCCTCGTAGACCGTGATCTCAACGGGAATCACGTTGCCCCGCTGATTCTCTGTCGCGGCGTTATACGCCTTGCAGAACTCCATGATGTTCACACCATGCTGGCCTAGCGCCGGGCCGATCGGCGGCGCCGGATTGGCCTGGCCGGCTTGGATCTGCAACTTGATGAGGCCTGAGACCTTCTTCTTCTTCGGTGCCATTGCTGTTCTTCCTTTGTTCGATCGGGATTTCAGGTCTAAGTGAATAACTAGGTCTTTTGAATCTGATTGAAGGCAAGCTCGACAGGGGTCTCGCGGCCGAAGATCTCCACCAACCCGGTCACCTTCTGACCCTCGATGTTGATTTCGGAGATCGTGGCATGCAGGCTCGCAAATGGGCCATCCACGACAGTGACCGAGTCGCCGACTGAGAAGTCGACCACCATGGTGGCTGTTGGCGCCAGGGAACCCGCAGCCGCGGTAGCGGTGCTGCCCACCTTCTTCTCTGGTGCCGGGGCAAGGATTGCGGTCACCTCGTCCAGGGACAGTGGAGCCGGTTGGTGTCCATGACCGACGAACCCGGTGACCCCAGGGGTATTGCGCACCGCGCCCCAAGACTCGTCGGTGAGCTCCATGCGCACGAGCACATACCCGGGAAATTTCGTGCGCTTGACGAGCTTGCGCACACCCTGCTTGATCTCCGTGACCTCTTCCATAGGCACTTCAACCTGGAAGATGTAATCCTCAACGTTCAGCGACGTGATGCGCGTTTCGAGGTTGGTCTTGACCTTGTTCTCGAACCCGGCGTAGGAGTGCACCACGTACCACTCGCCCGGTGCGCGTCGGAGTTGCTCGCGGAACGCCGCCACCGGGTCTTCCTCGTCGGCGACCTCGGCGACCTCGTTCACTTCGACGACCGGCTCGAGGACCGCTTCGTCTACCACGTCAGCGTCAGCAAACGCGGCGACCTCTTCGGTCTGGCCGAAGCCGTTGGACTCGGACACGAACTCTTCCCTCTACTCGAAACGTTCCTAAGAAATCTGACTGCTACCCGAAGACGAACAGCACGCCCTGGGTGAACACGTAGTCGTAGGCCGCCACGATGCCCGCCATGATCGACACGAAGACGATCACGATGATGGTGTAGGCGATCAGCTCCTTGCGCGTTGGCCAAATGACCTTGCGTAACTCAGCGACGACTTGGCGCACGAACAGGGCAAGCCGACTGAACGGGCCCTTGCGACCCGCCCCACTTGAGCGGTCGCGCTCGACCTCGGCCTCGGCCATTCCTGCCGTTCCCTTCCTCGTACTACCTTCTCCGTCGTTCAAACTGCCAGGCGCCCGAGAGGCCGCCAGAGCAGGGCCGGAGGGACTTGAACCCCCAACCGCCGGTTTTGGAGACCGGTGCTCTACCAATTGAGCTACGACCCTTGGGGGGACCGATCGACTGCCTGCAAGGGCTGCTGCCACGGACCAACCGCGTCGGGGAGTCTACGGGCCATGGTACGGGCCGGTCCAATCGGCCCATACCAGCGGTATTTGGAAGGATTGCCCCATGACCTCCCGAGTCTCTGACCGAATTGCCGCAATCACCGAGTCCGCCACCCTTGCGGTGGATGCCAAGGCCAAGGCCCTGAAAGCGGCCGGGCGCCCAGTCATCGGATTTGGTGCGGGTGAGCCGGACTTCCCAACCCCCGATTACATCGTTCAGGCGGCCGTCGATGCCTGCCGGGATCCCAAGTGGCACCGCTATACCCCGGCCGCCGGGCTACCCGAACTTCGTGAGGCAATCGCCGTCAAGACCAAGCGGGATTCCGGCCTCGTCGTGGCCGCCAACCAGGTGCTGGTCACGAACGGTGGCAAGCAGGCTTTGTACAACGCCTTTGCCACGCTCCTGGATCCGGGCGATGAGGTGCTGCTCCAGGCGCCCTACTGGACCACCTACCCGGAGGCGATTCGCCTGGCCGGTGGGGTCCCGGTGATCGTGCCCAGCGACGAGGCCACCGGCTATCGGGTCGATGTTGCGGCCCTAGAGGCCGCCCGTACTCCACGCACCAAGGTGCTCGTCTTCGTCTCCCCCTCCAACCCCACCGGAGCGGTCTACTCCCCTGAAGCGGTTCGCGAGATCGGAGCCTGGGCTGCCGAGCACGACCTGTGGGTGATCACTGACGAGATCTATGAGCATCTCGTTTACGGCTCAGCCCAGTTCAGCTCAATGCCGGTCCAGGTACCTGATCTCACCGACCGGTGCGTGGTTGTCAACGGAGTGGCCAAGACGTACGCCATGACCGGTTGGCGGGTGGGCTGGATGATCGGTCCAACGGACATCATCGCCGCGGCCACCAACCTGCAATCCCATGCAACGTCAAACGTCGCCAACGTCTCCCAGGTCGCAGCACTGGCTGCCGTCAGCGGGGACCTGTCCGCGGTCGAAGCAATGAAAGTGGCCTTTGATCGTCGCCGCACGCTCATTACCGGCTTGCTGAACGCCATTCCTGGAGTGGAGTGTCCTTTGCCAGAGGGTGCCTTCTATGTCTACCCAAGTGTTCGCGCTTTGGTCGGCAAAACCCTGCGCGGTCAGCAGATCCAGTCTTCGGCTCAACTTGCCGGAATGATCCTGGACGAAGCTGAGGTTGCAGTCGTCCCAGGCGAGGCATTCGGCACTCCGGGTTATTTGCGCCTCTCCTACGCCACCGCCGATTCGGATATCACCGAGGGTGTCGGACGCATCGCCGAACTTCTCGGCGAGATCCAGTAGTGGCGCCTCGCCCAGTGGAAATCCGCGAATTGCCTGTTGCGCAGGAAACGGGCGGAACCTTGCCGGGAGTTGACATACACGACGCGCGAGCGATGAGAGATCTCTTGGACGAGCACGGCGTCAACCGGGTACGCCCCTAACGTCAACTTCACCATCCTCGTCAAGTTTCCAGAACCGGGGTTTCCGATCAGAGTCGGCACCCAACAAGGCGAGGCTCGGGCTCAAGCCAGACCCCATGTACTGAAGCGACGCGGTTACGGATCGCAGCCGCGACATGCAGCACGTCGGCTGCGGTTGCACCACCCAGATTCACGATAGCCAGGGTGTGCTTGGTTGACACGGCGGCGGCGCAGTTCGTATCGGGACGCCAACCTCGATGAATGCCGGCCTGCTCGATCAACCAGGCCGCACTGAGTTTGACCTGATCCCCCTCGGGGAACTGCGGGCAGTCGGGCACCGCATGTGCAGGATCCACAATCGGATTGAGAAAGAACGATCCGACACTTCTCGTGTCGCAGTCACCCTGGTTGATGACCATGCCCTTGGTCGCGCGCAACTGCAGCACAACGTCTCGCACTTCACGCACCGGCACGCGTGCACCGACCGCGACACCGAGGGCATCGGCCACCTGGGTGAAGCGCACTTCACTCAAAGCATCGTTGGAAAGCTGGAAGGTGACCGCCAGTACCACCCAGCGATCCGGCTCGTCCTTGAGCCTGCTGCCTCGGTAGCGAAATCGGCACTCGCGGGACGACATGATCTGCACCTGACCAGTGGTGCGGTCCAGCGCCCGCAGACTCGTCGCAACCTGAGCAATCTCTTGGCCGTATGCTCCGACATTCTGCAGCGGCGTTGCGCCCACCAGGCCGGGGATCCCGGCAAGCGCCTCGATGCCCGACCAACCTTCCGCGACGCATCGCTCCACTGCGGCATCCCAGGGTTCACCGGCTGCCAAGGTCAGCTGCACCCGATCACCGGCAACAGAATCTACGGAACTTCCAGTCGTCCCGATCTGCAGCACCGTGCCACCGAATCCGTCATCAGCGACCACGATGTTGCTCCCACCACCGAGCACTAGCAGAGCTTCACCAGCGCGATCGCAACCCTGGACACGCTCCACGAGTTCCGACTCCGTGGTCACCGGAACAAAATCACCCGCCGGGCCACCAACCCCAAGCGTGGTCACCTCGGCGAGCAGGGTCACGCGCCGGCCCGAGGATGAAGCAAATCGTTGCGACCGCGGAACCGCTGCAGTAATCGGTCGTACGTGCGCTTGGCCTCACGATCGCGGAACTGTGGATCGGAGTCGTAATAGCCATGATGACGAGCCTGCTCGATAGGTAGGTCGATAGCAACGAGGCAACCGCCGGCTTCGCGAATGGCCAGCGACCACTCCATGTCTGCATTTCGGTAGAACTTCGCCTTAGCGCTCGGCGGAATCCGTTGGGCGACGTCAGTTCGAATCAGAAGGAAGTACCCGAGCAGGGCATCGACCTCACCCGGCCCAGCCGGATCGAAGGTGCGCCACTGATCAGCGAGGTTCACGTCGACACCTCGCCATCCGGCCGCAACCACCGCACCCCGCGGTTCAAGGTTTCCGGACTCACCGGCGAAATCCGAGCTGTGGTTAATAGTCGCGATAAGGGGTGAGATGGCATCGCCTGTCAACCGTGATGACATATCCATCACCACGTGGCAGGGCGCGTCTTCGAGCATGATCAAAGCCGTGCAGGCTGCTCCCCAGCCAACCTGATCCAACGTCCCGGACAGGTGCACCACGTCAATACGATCGGCATGCGCATCAGCAAGTTGCTGAGCGACCAGCCCTGCACCGTCTACGTTGCCGCAATCCAGCAGGTGGATGACGACGTCTGCTGGCGCATGGGTGAGCAGATCAGTCACGCAGGCAGAAAGATCCTCCGGCCAGCCGTCCACGATGAGCCCGACTCCACATGTTGTTGATTGCCGCAGTGATTGCGGCTCGGGGAGATCCGTGATGCGTTCGAAGAGCGTGAATGGCGGCAGCGGTTCGAGCTGTGTGCCACCGGCGGTATCGACGGCACGCCAGCCCGCCGCAGTTATCTGTTCACGCAGATCGTCCGCTGCTTGGAAGTCACGAGCCTGACGTGCCGCATCACGCTGTTCTGCCAGCGCCAGCACCTCAGCGGGTGGACTCAGTGACGCTGTCATGCCAGGCGCAGAATCGCCCGTGCCTTGCCCAGCACCGTGACTCCCTCTGAACGGGCGACTACGGAAACGCGCACTCGATTTCCGTCGAGGAGTTCTGTTACTTCCCCCGTCAACATCAACAGGGCCCCGGAGTCGTCGTCCGGCACCAGCACAGGTCGGGTAAAGCGAACACCGAACTGTTCGACAGCACCTGGATCACCCGCCCAGTTCGTCAACAGACGCCCGGCTTCGGCCATGGTCAACATGCCGTGTGCAATCACGTTGGGTAGACCGACGGCAGTGGCTATGCGTTCACTCCAGTGAATAACGTTGAAGTCGCCAGATGCCCCGGCGTAACGAATCATGGAAGCCCGCACAATTGGTACGTCCAGCGGCGGCAGCGTCATGCCCACAGAAACATCCGCGAACCGGAGTCGCCCGCTCATTGCTCAGCCGCCGTACCGCGAGCCACCAAGGTCGAGGTGGCTACACACACCGATTCGCCGGCCGTCGTGGTGATCTGGGTCTGCGTCGTAATGATGTCGTTGCCGGCCGCTTGGCGAATATCGGTGATCGTCAGCACACAGTTCAACTCATCACCGGCCATGATGGGCCGGGTATAGGTGAATTCCTGTTCACCGTGGACGACGCGGGTGTAGTCCAGCCCGAGGTCTGGGTCACCCACCACCTGCGTGCTGACCTGGTAAGTCAGCACGATGGGGAACGTCGGAGGTGCCACCAAATCGCGGTAACCGAGTTCCAGAGCCGCAGCCACGTCAAAGCAGGCGCGACTGGTCTCCTCAATCGCTGCGGCGAACTCGCGGATCTTCTCGCGCCCAACTACGTAGGGTTCATCGGCCGCATAGGTACGACCAACGAAGCCTGCGTTCAAGGCCATGCCAGCGACCTAGCGGGTTTCCTTGTGCACCGTATGGCGGTTGCAGGACGGGCAGTGCTTACGCACCTCAAGACGATCCGGGTCGTTACGCCGGTTCTTCTTGGTGATGTAGTTCCGGTTCTTGCAGTCCTCGCACGCCATGGTGATCTTCGGCCGAACGTCCGTTGCCTTGGCCACTGTCGTCCTCGTTCCTATCCGTTCGTCTGCCTGATCTTCTTCGGGTCCAGGTGGACCCAACTCTGTAGCGGAGGCCGGATTTGAACCGGCGACACAGCGATTATGAGCCGCTTGCTCTGCCAGACTGAGCTACCCCGCCCGGGTTGGGAGGTCGTTCAGACCTGCGCCATCCGAGCCCCAATACGGAATCGAACCGTAGACCTTCTCCTTACCATGGAGACGCTCTGCCGACTGAGCTATTGGGGCCGCCGCTTCACCAGAAGCCCCGTAAGCGTACAAGAGGCCTGGATTCGCGCGAAATCCACGCTTGCCTTCGGTAGCGGGGCAAGCGGGACGGGGCAGAACCCAGCAGACTGGTCCCATGGCCGAGCATGCGAAGTGGACCGAGGAAGACCTGCCCAACCTGACAGGGCGTGAGGTGATCGTCACCGGGGCCAATTCCGGCCTGGGTCTGTGTACCGCACAGGCGCTGGCCCGAGCTGGAGCCAGCGTCACGATGGCTGTTCGCGATGTCGCCAAAGGTGACGGGGCAAAGGCTCAGATCATCGGAAACATCGGCTCTGACGCGAACATCTCGGTCGCTCGCCTGGACCTTGCGGACCTCGCCAGCGTGCGCGACTTCGCCCAGACCTGGTCGGCAGCCCACCCAGCGGGCCTGGACCTGCTCATCAACAATGCCGGGATCATGGCAATACCCCGGCGGCCCACGGCAGACGGCTTCGAAACACAGTTCGGCACGAACCACCTTGGACACTTCGCTCTGACGGCACTGTTGTGGCCGGCGCTGATCGCTCGAACGTTTTCGCGCGTCGTCACGGTTTCCAGCCAAGCCCACCGGATGGGTCGAATGAATTGGGACGACCTGATGGGCGAGCACCGCTATTCGAGTTGGGGTGCCTACGGACAGAGCAAGCTGGCAAATCTGCTGTTCACCCTCGGGTTGCAGCAGCGAATCGATGATGCCGGGCTCGGCGTCCTCGCACTCGCCGCTCACCCCGGTTATTCATCAACGAACCTGCAGGCAGCAGGGCCGGCCATGCGTGGCAGCAACCTCGGCGAGAAGTTCGTCGGCATCGGGAACCGAATCCTCGCGCAACCCGCCGAGATGGGCGCACTACCCACCCTCTATGCCGCCACAGCACCGAACCTGCCAAACGGCTCGTACATCGGACCAGACGGATTCTTCGAGCAGCGCGGGCATCCGAAGGTTGTCGACCGATCTGCGCGGGCGAAGGACGTGGCCGATGCCGATCGCCTCTGGCTCATCAGTGAGGACCTCACCGGAATCAACTTTCCTATTGACTAACAGCGGTAGTTGCCTAACGGAGTCGCTCATACACTGGGCCCCGCTAAGTGTCACCCTCAGTGATCCTTGTTGTACCGCACAACATCATCGGCACTGCTCAGGAGAATCTTGGTAAACGGATACGCATTTTTGCCACTCACCGTGCGAAATTCGGCCGTGTAGCTGTACCCATCCGGGTTCAGCGTTCCGGCACTCGGTGGCGTGAATGTAAAGGTGGTAACAAAGGGGAACTTTGGTAGGGGACAGCGCCCGGGATCACGCCTGAGTGATGCGGTGGCCAGCATCTGCCAATCAGCGCCTATGCGCCCCTCAAGCCTAGGTTTTCCACCTTTTCGCGACTTAGACCAGCAATACTCCCAGGCCACAGTCTGCCGACCAATAACCAAGGCCAGTGCGCTGTCGTTGAGCTGCCTCGTGGCCTTGAGGTCCACGTCACCGAACTCGAACCACAACTCCTGTTCTGCAGGAAGCGGTGCCCTTGGACAATGTGCGTAGAGAGCTGCCAAAGCTCGAAGTTCCAGCGCTGACAAAGCGAGCGAATCACGATCATGGTTGTAGCTCATGATGCTCATCGGATTGTCATTGTGATCCAGGCCCAGTGCATGACCAATTTCATGGACAAGGAGCCACTCACGAAATTGGTCATTGCCGATGCCAATCACGGCACCTGTATGCACAACCATGTCGACATCAGTCAGATACAGCTTGGCGCCAATCGAACTCGTGCGATAGTCCACGCCGGTGAAGGCCGCCGCGCCAACACTCGGATCAGCGGCAGCGGGGTTGAACTCATGAAAGCGCTCCGTCCAGTGAGCGGGCACCACGCCGCGATCCGAGGAATCCAGGAAGGTCAGCAAGATGTCGGCGGAGGTCCCGCGCGGTTCCGCCTCGAGCGTGACGGGATTGACTCTCACCGCCGAGGAGTCGACATCAGGAAGTCGAATGAAACTCACCTGCCGCCCTATGGCCGAGGCGCCAGCCGACCATCGCGTGAATGCAGCATCGATTTCCTTGCTTATTTGAGTTACATCGGCAGATGCAGGGATCAAGGTGCCGAAGTCGACTGCGTAGGTAACAGAGCACGATTCCCAATTCGCAGCTCGACCAGCATTGTTTGGATCTAGGCGTAACGCGTGCCAGGTGTCTTCAGGGTTTGGGCCATTCACGGAAGCGGCCTGTGCCACGCTCGGGAAGCACAGCAGCATGACGGAAAGAAATGTAACGCTGGCCCATGCCGTTCGACGCTGTCCGACAAACGTTTGAACCAAATGGCCCACGCTGGGCACGTACACGCCCCCACACTAGTGGCGCAGTGGTTGAACCGCCTGAGCTGCGCGATCAACGGCCATGCGCTGTCCATCGTTCAGCACCTGCTCCGGCATGGTGTCGAAGCTCGCATAGAGCTCATGAATGACATCCACCGGCACGCCGGACATCTCACTGAGAACTGACACGCCACAGAGGGGCACGTAAGTGGCCGAATAGCCGCCTTCGTGAGTCATCATGATGCGCCCGGCACACACCTCATCTGCGACATCCATCAACATGCGCGTAAGGCGTCGAAAACCTGAGGCCGTCACCGACATTCGCCCAAGTGGGTCGAAGCAACTGGCATCGAATCCGGATGGCACCACGATGACATCTGGACGGAATTTCTGAAGAGCCGGGATCACGACTTGCTGGAAGGCGTACTCGTAGCCGCCATTGCCGGTTCCCGCTGGCAGGGGCACATTGATGGCATAGCCCAAGCCTGGGCCCTCACCGCGTTCCTCAATGCGCCCACTATTTCGGGGAAACAGATCGTCTTGATGCAGTGAAATCGTGAGCACCGTCGGGTCTGCGTAAAAAACCGCCTGCGTGCCATTGCCATGGTGGACGTCCCAATCAACTGTGGCCACTCGCAGATCTGGATGTGAAACCTGGGCTCGCTTGATGGCAATTGCCGCATTGGCAAAAATACAAAAGCCCATCCCGGTTTCCGGTCGCGCATGATGACCTGGGGGGCGAACGAGTGCGTAGGCATTCTGAACCTGGCCGTTCAGCACGGCAGATAGTGCAGCGATCGACCCGCCGGCCGCCATCGCAGCGATGTCAAACCCTTGGGGCCCAAAGGGAGAGGTCCCGTCTCCGGCATCACCACCGCGCAAACTCGCACTCTCATCCTTGATTCGCTGGACGTGCTGCGTCGTGTGAACACGCAGGATGTCGTCATCCGTGGCTGGGGTCGCCGGGATCCGAAAGAGATGCTCGGCTAACCCACTGACCTCAACGAGCGAATGGAATCGCTGCTTGGATTCGGGGGATTCGAAGTGGTGATACGGCTGCATGGTCAGGCTAGGCGGTAGCAACCCCGCGTGTGAACTCGTGTCATGCCAGCCGTAGAGCTCATGCCACACATAGCCAGTGCTCACGGGAATGTCCTCACGTCCATGACTTTTCTTCCTGATCCCAAGCCCCGCCCGGCAGAGCACCAGGCTTAATAAAGGCGTCAAGGACGTTGGCCATGATCTTGGAGCAATTGTTCTCGAAATCGAAACATGGCAGGGCACTGATCCACGCAATCGATCCGGTCGAGAACACAGCACCATCATGGGCGGTAGTGAAGTACGTCATGTCTGCCCGCACAGAGGGACTTTGGGTACCCAACGTGCCGGGATGATTGAAGAGGATGTCTTCGTGCACGCTTGCGTAGTTGTCAGACCATGAAGTCGACGAAGCCAATAGGCGGGTATGCGGAGGGGTGCCCAGTTCCAAGTCGTACCGCTCGGTTTCCAAACCCGCCGCACCCCCGAGCGCAAGACCGAAGTCACCGAAGACCTCACCATCGACGCCATCAAAGATCCACGACACCGACTTGTGATAGCTGTCCGGCATACGTCGATAGGGATGGCATTCATCGAAGCCTTGCGTCGTGAAGCCCACCCCGGTCAACTTCTGCGGTGGCCGGGCCCGATTACGCCAGATACCACCACGTTCAGCAGAGGTCTGGTGGTAGTACTCGCCGGGCTCCGCCTGCCAAGCGCGCATGCCCGCCTCGCCCTTGCGTACCTCCATGATTTCCGGTTCCCCATCGCGATAGGAGATGACCCAGTAGAAGCCGTTGCCACCGAGATACATCAAGCGACCACCACCGGCCACGTAGTCCTCAAGCGAATTCAGGTTCTGCTCGCTCCAGTACTCCGGATGCGAGCCAGTGAGGACAACCGAGTAGGCGGACAGCAGGTCAATTCCCTGGTCGGCTAGATCATGGTCTGTCGCCACGTCGTAGGCATAGCCCTTCTTCTCTAGCCATGCGATTAAGGAGAGATCACGTGGGAACTGCCAAACCGTTCCAATTGCTGAAGAGCGCCACTTGGGGCGCATGTTCAGAATTGGTCGCTTCCATGATGTGAAGCAGACCCCTGCGCCATCAGAGTGGTGATCGTAGGTCGATCGACCATATGTTGGGTCCTGGTAGTAATCGGCTTCAGCTTCGGTCAACACGGCTGGATGCGACAGGATTGCCTGGCCGACCGGCACGTGATGAACGATCATCTCGTTTGCATAGGCCAAGTAGGAGTTGGTCGGGACAAGAAACAGAATTGGTGCAGTTGGCTTTACCGGACGTACAAAGAACGGAATGTGATCCTCGGCATCCTGGCACGTGATGCGAGCCGCATAAGCGCCACTTCTCACCGACGATGGAACAACCCAACTGAAGGTGGTCTCCCACTCGCAATCCATGACCGCGTCGTCATGGAACGCAATACCGCCATACTCCTCTGGTGCCACGCGCCAGTCATCATGGCGGCCCGACCAATTGTGCCCGGTCATCGCCCGCACAGGCCGCTGCACGCCAACGCCGTGCAGCTGGTTGCCCGAGACGTCCACGACTCGATCATCAATGCCATCAGTGGTGTAGCCCTGCGTGGTGTCCCACCACGCCAGGTGGTTTGCCGAGTCCCGGTCAGTAGCGCGAGCGAAGTCCTTGAGCTGGGCGCAGGAGAGCGCCTGACCAATCACTCCAGCGCGGTCGATCTTGCCGTTGTAGAGAAACTCTTTGAATGTTCCACGCACCGATGCCTTGTTCTGCGCCGCTCCCCACATGAAGGCAGACGTTGGTGTCGAAGGGCGCACGCGAAGCTTCTGCTCCACCGCGCAGGCATGATCAAACGGGGCCACTTTGCCAAGTCGACCGTTGTAGGGATTGACGATCGCTTCCTGGACGAGTGCGGCGGTCCGCGACTTCGGGTCAAATGACGCAGCCACGAAGTACCAGGTGTGATGAACGAGAGGCACCGTAGCCACGATCTCGTCGGTGTCAGAGCCATCACCGACCCAGAAGGCGAGGCGCCCATCCGTGTTGATGCCCAAGGCGTAGCCTGCGTTCTCAGAAAGCGCAAAGCGGCCGAGAATCACCTGTCGGCCCTTGTCGGGGGTGGTCGGGAAGGCGTAGGCCCAAAGCGTGATTGGCCCGTCACCGGCCAGGCGATTTGCGGGGTCATCAACGATGACCGCGTTACCGACATCGACAAACTGCTTCTTGACGGCGATCTCGCCAGCACAGTCCGCAGCGATCTGCTCCTCGATGAAGCCGGGTCCATCTGGATGTTCGTCGCCATGAATCAACCTGACGATCTCAACCTGTGCGGTAGGCGCGTTATCCACGCTCACCTTGAAATCAATCCTGTCCCCCGGCGCCACACTGATCTTGTCGGTGTATCCGGTGATTGCGATCTTGGCCATAGTGTCTCCGCTTCCTAGGACGCCCGTAGGTCATTCACACGACGGAGGAACACCGCGTGGTAAGCCTCGTCCAATGTTGCGTACTTCTTGTCATCAACCATTCGTGGTGGCACCCCTGGTAAGCCACTGAGGGCAACCACGCGATAGGACTCAAATGGCACCTCGCAGTACACGACGTACTTGTCTGGGATCGGTGCCTTACGGAAATAGTTGAGCATGCGTTCTAGGTGCTCGGAGTGTTGGCCGAGTGGCTTGGCGCCGTGTTCAGCGATGAGCGTAGGAGTGATCCACGAGCGCAATCGGTCACGCAGTGTTCGTTCAAAAACTCGGCCGACGATCTCAGACTTGTCATGGATTTCCGGGGCCTGTTGCGGCAGGAACTCCGCATAACGACTTGTTAGGGCCGCCCTGTGTAAAGCCTTGCGGCGATCGCGGATCTCCTCCAATTGCGCTTTGAGCCCAAAGATGCCGTTCCTGGTAAACAGGACGGAGGCGAGCGCAAGAACCCCGACGATGACGATGCGCCATGGGCCCCACTCAGTGAACCACTGGGTGATGCCAACGACAATCACAGTACCGATAACCGCGCCCTCGGCACGACCGAGTCCTCCGATGACGATCATCGCGAGGAGGAGGAGTAGCAATTCGAGGCTAAATATCTGTAAAGAAGTACCAC
>JAGWVT010000136.1 GCA_018970765.1 Actinomycetales bacterium | reverse complement strand
CCATAGGACCAGCCGTCGCCCGGAGCTCACGAGGGCAGTCTTCCCTGCCGGTGGGGCTTTGGCAGGGTGATCCGGCGGTGATGTGGCACACGGGCTACGCCACAGGCGACGCGCGATACAGCAGCGACGCGCTCAACGTGGCTGACGCGTCGACCCGAGCGAGGGCGCGGCTCAGGCGGATTGCGCCGGTGACGCTGCGGGCGCCTCGGGCAGGCCGAGGTCAATCGCCGGGCAGTCGCGCCACAGGCGCGGTAGTTGGTAGTAGTCGCGCTCCTCGACGTGCTGAACGTGCACGACGATGTCGCCGTAGTCAAGGAGTACCCAACGGCCCTCTTGCTCGCCCTCACGGCGCAGTGGGTCCACGTCGATCTCATCGAGTTTGGCCTCGACGGCGTCGACGACGGCGCGCACCTGTCGGTCGTTGGCCGCCGAGCACACCAGGAAGATGTCAGTGATGCCGATGGTTTGGGAGACGTCCATGGCGACGATGTCGGTGGCGAGCTTGTCGGCCGCCGCGGCGGCTGCCAAGCGCGCCCACTCGATGGCGCGGGGGGCAGCGGTCACGGCAGAACCCTACCGCCTCGCACTGCTCGCACCCCGAATAGACGCAATTCATTGGCCGTACGCGGTGCACCCAGGACGGCGCCTGACACATAAAGAATCGCCGCCGCACCTTACGGACTGGAGAGACTCAAGTTCCGCGACCAACTTTCACCAGAGTTCAACCGTTGCGCCAGTTCGAGATCGCATTGCCAAGGCTGATGGAGCGGATGGCTGATGTGGAATACCGCGGTGCCGTTGCTGGGGTTGATCACAGGCGTTCCTGTCACTGCGCATCCTTGCGAGGGGCGAAGGATGGAGATGGCCGGCTGTTCGGCGGGGACAGCCGTTGGTAAGTGGCGGTTCATGCGCACTAGCGCATCAGCCCTTGGTCGCATTGGAACGAATACTGCGACACTGGGCACCGCAACGCGTGCAGCGTTGCGCACCGTGACGCCACCTTGCCGGACAACCCAGGTGCCCCAACCCCCGAGAGGGAGGCGTGCTTTCGTCGTCACTGATACCTGCGCTTGTCCGCTGGGGTTAGCCGAGGTGCGGATGAGCCCCGGCAGGCCGACTGTCGACAAACTGGCAGACAGTGACGCGCCCGGCGTGGCACCGGAAACCACAGCAGTGACCACCGAAGAAGTATCGGTGAGCCGCTCCACGGCAAAAATATTGAGGCCGAGAGACGGCACAGGCCAGACTGCGTTCGACTGGGCCGCCGGCCCCGTGCCGGCCACGTTCTCGGCTACCACTCGGACGAGGTGTGAGCGCAGGTTGACGAGGCCGCCGCAGGTCGCTGTCATTACCGCTGGGGATCCTGAAGATCCGGGCGAACATCGCGTCCACTGAATTCCCCCGTTGTCAGTGACATCTACCTGATACCCAGTGATGGGGCTGCCGCCATCCGTGGCCGGTGCGTCCCATGACACGGCCAACTCACCGGACGCGGACGGATGCACGACGATGTTGCGCGGGAGACCAGGTGGGTTCGGCGGCGTGAACTTGCCCACCCGAGACTCGCGATAGGCATTATTGAAAGCGGCAAACCAGAGAGATGAACCGGTGTACAGCACATCAGTGACAGCGTGGAATCCGGGGTAGTCCATGTCCGTTGGCGTCCGAGTTGCCTTCACCGTCATTGACGCGGAATCGATGCTAAGCATGACCGGATCACCTGGGGAAGTTGAGGACGGCGGGTAGGAGGTCACCGCCCACACGACAGAACCGTTGGTCGAGAGCAGTGGTTCCATGAGCGGGGAGTCGATAGTGTTCAGTAGATTCCCAGCGCTGTCGTAGGTGCGAATGCGGCCTTCGTACTCTGAGACCCAAATGTGCCCGATTGAATCGACAGCAATGCTCACCGGATACCTGAGTTCGTCATTGGTCGCATACCAAGGCCCTGGTGGCGGACCCGGGACCACTTCTAACACGTCAAGCGTGGTGGGATTTATGGACCCCAGCCAGGAACTGTCCATGGCAGATGCCCACAACTGACGTCCGTCGGAGATGAGCGCAACGCGCCCTGCTCCGCGCTTCACGGGCAAAAGCCGAGAACGCAGTTCCTGTCCAGTGGCCGGGTCAATCTGGTGCAACAGGCCGTCCGTGTCGAGCACCCAAATGAAGCCAAATGCCGCTTTGACGACCCACGGAACACCCATGGGGGACCCGTACGGCTTTGCACTGTGCCAGTAGGAAGAAACACGGTAGGAAGAGTCATAGAAGGTTTTGAGAATGTCTGCGGTGTCGCCGTTGACTTGCATCAAAACGCGGTCTTGGCGGCTGATGAGCCAGAGCGAACCAGACACTGGGTCATAAGTACTGGACTCGTAACCCCACATCGGCTGCCAGCCGCGGTGGTCCAGTTGCCATTCCGCCGCGGTTGGGTCGTAAAAGTACTTAGCCTCCTGCGTTCCGGTCGTAGCGTCGTAGCGACGGAAGCCGCCGGGTCCTATTGCCCAGACTTTTGTGCCGTCTGACGCAAGCGCCGCAACGGCATCCGGTTGCCAGGTGCCCGCCTGCCATGAGAAACTCGGATCGGCTCCGGCTGGAACCGCCGAGATACCGAAAATCAAACTAAGCGCTGCCAGTAGGCGTCGGATTCCCCGCATGCCCCGTACATTAGAGGCGGGGGTGTTGGCAAGTCTAGGCATTCCGCATCCTTGCCCATGGCAGGCCCATCGCTCAAAGTAGGCGGCAAGAATGGTATTCGACGATTCCGCGCGGAAGGCGATAGCGTTTCCCTACCGGTACAACCCCTTGCAGATGATGTAGCGGGCGACCGGAGCAGGTACGAGGTCAGCGACTGAGATTCCTTTCGCGACGCGCGCCCTGATATCGGTGGCGGAAATATCGAAGCCGTCAAGTGGGACGTTGACCACCGCGCCGCCGTCGGCTGATGGCCCCGGTTGCGACTGCTGGAAGTCCGCGCGCTGCACAATCACAAGGGTTGTGTTCTTGCGGACCTCCTCAGGTTCGCGCCAGGTGTCCAGATGCGCATACGCGTCGGCGCCGAGGATGAGGAACAGGTCCGCGCCGGGGAACTCGCGTCGAACGTCAGCGAGGGTGTCGATGGTGTAGGTCGGGCCGAGGCGGTCGATGTCCACGCGCGAGGGTTGAAGCGGAATGCCCTCTGTGGACTGCTCGGAACACGCGGCCAACACCATCTCGTACCGCTGCTCTGGCGAGGCGACCGGTGCGCTGGCCCGGTGCTGCGGCTCGCCGGCGGGGATGAGCAGCACACGGTCGAGGTGCAACGCTGTCGCGCAGGCACGGGCGGCTGCGAGGTGGCCGTTGTGGATCGGGTCGAACGTGCCGCCGAGGATGCC
>JAGWVT010000045.1 GCA_018970765.1 Actinomycetales bacterium | reverse complement strand
CCCACTCTTCCTGAGAGGGTGAAGACGCATCAATGCCGGCAACACTGACCTGCAGGGTGCACGGTGGACTCATCCAATTGAGGGGCTTGTAGGAGCCGCCATCGGCGTGCACCAGCACGGAGCCATCTGCCTTCACCATGATTACCCGCACGGCTTCAGGCAGGTAGGCGTCCAAACGGCCCGCGTACACCACCGTGCACCGAGCGATCACCACGCGCATCTGCCCTCCTCAAAGACGCCCTGAGTCGGCAGGCTAGCCAACGCGCGGGTGGGCTCCGTATGCAGCAGACTTTGCCTGTGCCAGCCTGGAACGCGTTCTCCTTCGTGTTCGGACCCCTGGCCGCCTTCGGGGCGATCGGGGTCTTAATCCTGGTGCTGAAATGGGCCTTCGGCCGTCGGACCTCGGTCGTCGCGGCACCACCCAGGGTCGGTCGCGCCGAGGAGTACGGCCTGTTGGTCCCCGTGGCCAGTCCGACGAACTACATCGAAGGCGAGCTACTTCGCCGCCGCCTCGAGGACGCCGGCATTCGCGCAAACCTAGCTCAGACGGCGGATGGTCCCCGGGTGCTGGTCTGGCCACAGGATGTCGACAAAGCTCGAGCTGTGTGCAGCAAGTCGCAATAGTTCGTCGATCAAAAGAGCGCCGAATCCTCCGCGCGCTCGACGGTTGCCCCCAGATTGCGCAGATTCGGCACGAAGTCCGCGTACCCACGGTCGATGTGCCCAACCCCGTAGACCGTCGTCACGCCCTCGGCGACCAGCCCCGCCAGAACCAATCCCGCCCCCGCACGGATATCGGTGGCCTCTACCGGAGCACCGGAGAGTTCTGTGGTGCCACGCACGAGCGCATGATGCCCGTCGGTGCGAACATCAGCACCAAGGCGTGCCAACTCCTGCACGAAACGAAAGCGCGCCTCAAAGAGATTCTCGGTCACCAGTGCCGCCCCATCAGCGATGGCGTTCATGGCGATGAACTGGGGCTGCAAGTCGGTTGGAAAACCCGGGAATGGCAGCGTCACTACGTCCACGGAAAGTGGCCGGCGATCCATCTGAACTCGGAAGCCGTCCTCGAGGTTGCTGACCTGCGCACCACATTCCTGAAGCTTCTCCAGCGCAATACGCAGGTGATCCGGATCCACCTGGTGCACGCTGACATCGCCGCGGGTCATCACAGCGGCCACTGCCCAGGTGCCTGCCACGATCCGATCACCGACGACAGCGTGTGTCACCGGCTGAAGTTCTGCAACGCCTTCAATCTCCAGAGTCGAGGTACCAATACCGGTGATTGCCGCGCCCATGTCTACCAACATCCGGCAGATGTCGACGATCTCCGGCTCGCGTGCCGCGTTATCGATGATCGTCACACCGTCCGCGCGCACCGCTGCCATCAGAATCGTTTCCGTGGCGCCAACACTTGGAAAATCAAGCCAGATGCGGGCGCCATGTAGGCGGCCACAGGTGGCATGCAGATAGCCATGCTCACTGAGAACCTGGGCGCCCATGCGCAGCAGGCCTCCCACGTGCATGTCTAGCCCACGGGAGCCGATGTTGTCGCCACCCGGGAGTGCGACATCGACCTCGCCGCATCTGGATAGCAGTGGCCCGAGGACACAGATTGACGCACGCATACGCCGTACCAGGTCGTAGTCCGCCCGATGATTCAGTTGTGCAGGCACACCGATGCTGATGCGCCCGGCTTCCGGGTCATGAGCCACGGTGCAGCCAAGCCGACGCACCAACTCTGCCATGATCGCCACATCAAGGATGTCGGGCACGTTCGTCAAGGTGGTCGTGCCCTCTGCCAGCAGTGCCGCTGCCATCAGCTTGAGCACGGAGTTCTTGGCTCCAGGCACGGTCACGTCACCCTGTAGGCGAGATCCCCCGAAGACATTGAGGACCTCCACGCCCGAATCGTACGAGGCGCCGTCGCAGGGGCGGAACCTGCGGTACTGGCATAGGGTCACACCATGGTGCATCTGACGCGGATCTACACCCGAACCGGCGATGACGGCACGACATCGCTGGGAGACATGAGCCGTACGGGTAAAAACGATCCACGCCTGAAGGCCTATGCGGATGTCGATGAAGCCAACTGCACGATAGGTGTCGCGCTGGCCACCACTCAACTCACCGACGAGGTTCGAACGGTGTTGCTGGCCATTCAAAACGACCTCTTCGACGTGGGAGCGGATCTATGCACCCCGGTGGTGGACAATCCAGCACATCCGCCTTTGCGGGTGACCGATGAATACGTCGAACGCCTCGAGAACTACTGCGACACCTTCAACGAACGGCTCTCGCCGCTGTCGTCTTTCGTCCTACCTGGAGGAACCCCCGCGGCCGCGCAACTGCACGTGGCCCGCACGGTCGTTCGCCGTGCAGAGCGTTCCACTTGGGCAGCCTTGGATACGTACCACGGTGGGATGAACCCACTAACCGCCACCTACCTCAATCGGCTGTCCGACCTGCTGTTCATCCTGAGTCGTCTGGCAAATGCCGATGCCGGTGGCGACGTTCTCTGGCAACCTGGTGCCAATCGGAGTTAGCCATGGACGTACCCATTGAGCGCACCCGTCGCATCGTCATCCGCCTGGACGACCCGGAGCAGTTGTTTTATGCCAAACCGCCGCATCCGAGCTCGCCTGACTACACCGAATTCACCGCGCAGCCAGCCATGGATACGGTGCGTGACATCCTGCTGATGCGGTTGCCGACGCGGCATACGCGAGTGGAGATCGACCTTGTCCTTCCAGCGAAGAAGCTTCATGCCGGCCTTGATGAGGAACTCACCACCGCAGTGCGGCGCTGGGTTCGCGTACAGAACCGTATGCAAGGCGAGGCCAGCGAGGTGGAGGGCGTGGTTGGTCGCCGACTGTTCATCCTTGGTGCGCTGGCCTTCCTTGTCTTTCAGTCACTGAGCATTGTGGTGAGGAACCACGGCGAACTGTGGGGCAACATCTTCGTCAACGACCTAGGTGAGGGGCTTGGCGTGGCCAGCTGGGTGATGCTCTGGGTTCCCGTGCAGATCTTCACCATTGAGGCGTGGCGGAGCGCCATCGCACGTCGGCGCTTTCGCACCCTGGAACGTGTCTCTGTTCGTACTCATGCTCGCGAGACGTACGTGAGCCAGGAAGCTGAAAGCGACACGCTCTGAGCCATCCCTAGGGCGTCGGACTCTTGAGCACTGAGACGTTGTTGCTCATCACGTTGGTGACGTAAACCGACCCGCTACGCGCGGAGACCGCAACTCCACTTGGTCCATCCCCCACCGGAATTACCTGAACGACCGTGTTGGTGGCTAGGTCTATCACCGACACGGTGTCTGACTCGAAATTCGTCACGAATGCTTTCGTACGACCCACAGCGACGCCATATGGTGAACCACCCACGGGAATGTTCACCGATACCAGGCGTGTCGCCAGATCAATCACCGACACGGTGTCACTATCCGCATTCGCCACATACGCGTAATTCCCGTTGCGATCGAATGCGATGCCTTGGGGATTTGCCCCCACGAGCACGGGGAATTCGCAAGCGCCATTGCCACAACCCTGGTCTTGAATGTTCACCACGCCCAGTGCGGGGCAGGTAACCCCCCAGGTGCGTGTTCCCCGGAGAGTGTCCACCACGGCAATGCCGTCCGCCGAACATCCGCGATGCTGCAATGGATAGCCAGTCAGGGTTAGCGCGGGCAGCGAGTGCTCCGCCACGCCGTACTCCGAACTTCCACCGGCCCCAGCGACCTCTAGTCGTGACCCATCGGGTGAGATGGCCAAATTCTCCGGTGAGGGCAAGGTGCCCGCAGTTGAAATCACGCGTGCTGCTTGCGAGTCGATGACCGAAACCGTGCCCAGACGCTGAGCATCACCGCCGTTATTCGCAACATAGACGCGCCGATTGTCCGGGCTTACCGCCACACCACGCGGCGCGGTGCCCACTCGAATGGTGGCGGAGACTCGACGAGTCTTGAGGTTGATCACGGTCACGGAATTCCCGTCTTCATTCGTGACGTACGCCCGTCTGCCATCGGGGCTCACCGCAACCTCACCGGGGGCCTGGCCCACTGGAATCGTGGACACCACTGAGTAGGCCGCCGGAATGCCCGGCAGGGCGGGCAATGCGGACTGCGCCGGTTCTGCACCGGCCAATGGGGCCGCAAACACCATGCCTGTGCTGGCCACGAGCGAGAGGAGCAGTCCGGTTATCGGCTGGCGCATGGCGTCACCATAACCCGCCGGCCTCGGGAATTTCGCAGGGTACTAGTCGAGTTGCCCCACTGCACGAAGTCGGGCACGTCCTCGGGCCGCAACTACCGGATCCTCCGAGGCCGAGTCCTGCTTGGCCTTCTCCGCGTCGATCTCATGCGAGAAGGCAGCGGATTCGGCCAGGATCGTCACGCCAGCCTCGGTCACCGAGAGGTAGCCACCGTCAACCGCGATGCGCAGGTCGTCCTCCCCCTCACGCTCCACGCGGACCATGGCATCGTCCACGAGTTGCGCCACCAGGGGTATGTGCCGGGGAAGGATCCCGATGTCACCCGAGGTCGTGCGGGTGAACAGGAACGTTCCCTTACCCGACCAGATCCTGCGTTCCACCGCAACGATCGAGACATCAAAATCCGCCATAGCCTAAGAACCCTTCGCCTCAGTCAGCCACTCGTTACAGCTTGACGCCGTAGCTCTCGGCCTTCTTGGCAAGGTCGTCCAAGCCACCGATCAGGAAGAAGGCCTGTTCGGGCACGTGGTCGAACTCGCCCTTGCAGAGCTTGTCGAATGCCTCAATGGTCTCCTTCACCGGCACCGTTGAACCCGGCTGCCCGGTGAACTGCTCGGCGGCCATCATGTTCTGGCTCAGGAAGCGCTCGATACGACGGGCGCGATTCACGAGCTGCTTGTCTTCTTCGGAGAGTTCGTCGATACCGAGAATGGCAATGATGTCCTGCAGATCCTTGTAGCGCTGGAGGATACGAATGACCTCTTGGGCCACGCGGTAATGCTCTTCGCCGACGATGGCCGGGTCAAGGATCGTGGAGCTGGAAGCCAGCGGGTCCACCGCCGGGAAGATGCCCTTGGAGAAGACCTTGCGGGACAGCTCCGTGGTGGCATCAAGGTGGGCGAAGGTGGTTGCCGGTGCCGGGTCGGTGTAGTCGTCGGCCGGCACGTAAACCGCCTGCATCGAGGTGATGGAGCGTCCACCCACGGACGTAATGCGCTCCTGCAATTCGCCCATTTCGTCAGCCAGTGTCGGCTGGTAACCCACGGCAGAGGGCATGCGGCCCAGCAGCGTGGAGACCTCGGAACCGGCCTGGGTGAACCGGAAGATGTTGTCGATGAACAGCAGCACGTCCTGCTTTTGCACATCGCGGAAGTACTCCGCCATGGTCAGGGCCGACAGTGCGACGCGCATACGCGTTCCCGGCGGCTCGTCCATCTGACCGAACACCAGCGCGGTGTCCTTGAGCACGTTCGCGTCCGCCAGCTCAACCCACAGGTCGTTACCCTCACGGGTACGCTCGCCGACGCCGGCGAACACCGAGGTACCGCCGAAGTTGCGTGCGATGCGGTTGATCATCTCCTGGATGAGCACGGTCTTGCCGACGCCCGCACCACCGAACAGGGCGATCTTTCCGCCTCGTACGTACGGGGTGAGCAGGTCGACGACCTTCAGACCCGTCTCAAGCATTTCCGTGCGCGGCTCGAGCTCATTGAATGACGGTGGGCGGCGGTGGATCGGCCAACGCTGAAAGTCATCACCGTAATTCCTGTCATCGAGGCAGATGCCCAGCGAATTCCACACGTGCCCCTTGACGCCATCACCAACCGGGACCGTGATCGGGCCGCCGGTATCGATGACCTCGGCACCGCGGACTAGGCCGTCCGTCGGCTGCATCGAGATCGTTCGGACCAGGCTGTCGCCGAGGTGCTGCGCCACTTCGAGGGTCAGCATCTTGGCCAGGGCGCCGTAGGAGATGTCCACATGCAGGGCGTTAAACAACTCCGGCACCGCACCGCGTGGGAACTCGACGTCGACCACGGGACCCGTGACGCGGACCACGCGCCCAGCCGTGTCGCGGGTGACAGTGCTTTCGGTCTCTTGGATGGCGGTCATGGTCCTCTTCGCTTTCTCTACTTGGCTGCCTCGGCCAGAGCATTAGCTCCGCCGACGATTTCGCTGATTTCCTGAGTGATCTGGGCCTGACGTTCCCGGTTGGCCATCAAGGTGAGGACCTTGATGAGGTCGTCGGCGTTATCCGTTGCCGCCTTCATGGCGCGTCGCCTGGAGGCCGACTCTGATGCAGCCGACTCAAGCAGCGCCGAGAAGATGCGTGTCGCGATATAGCGAGGCAACAGGGAGTCGAACAACGTGTTCGCGTCCGGTTCGAAGCTATACAGGGTGTGCGGTCCCGTGCTCTCCTCGACGTAGTCAACCTCCATCGGTGCGATGCGGCGAGCCTGAGCCGACTGCGAGAGCATCGAGCGGAATTCGGTGAACACAATGTGTAGTTCGTCGACCCCGAGCACGCCATCCTCACCGGCGTAGTCGTCCTCGTCGTCTGCGCCGGCCATGAAAGCCGCGACCAGCACATTCGCGATCTCCAGCGCATGGTCGTAGGTCGGCTTCTCCGAGATACCCACCCAAGAAGCAGTGATATCCCACTTGCGGAAGGTGAAGTAGTTCAATGCCTTGCGGCCGATGACGTATAGCACCGGGGTTTTCCCCTGCTGACGCAGCAGTGAGATGAGTTCCTCAGTGTGACGGAGCACGTTGGCGTTGTAGGCGCCACACAGGCCGCGATCAGAAGAGACCACCAGGATTCCCGCGCGCTTGGGCTGCTCGCGCGGCACCAGCAATGGATGATCCAGCGCTGCCTCAGCGGCCAACTCAGACAGCATGTTGGTGATCTCGACCGCATAGGGCCGAGCCGCTTCCACACGTGCCTGCGCCTTCGCGATACGCGAGGTCGCAATGAGTTCCTGCGCCTTGGTGATCTTCTTAATGGACTCCGCGGACCGGATGCGTCCGCGGAGTTCGCGTAGCGTGGCTGCCATGGCTACTTCTTAGGAGCCGGCTTGCGAACTTGGACCGACTCTTTCTCCTCGGCGCGCTCATCCATGGCCTCCACGTGAGCATCGGGCACGACCGAGCTGCCGTCGGAAGTGGCGAAGCCCTTCTTGAAGTCGTCAACGGTGGCGACCAACTGCGACTCGGTCTCCTCGCTGAGTTTCTGCGTGGTCCGGATGTCGTTCAGGATGTTCGGACGTGCTGCGCGCACATGTTCAATGAACTCCGCCTCGAAGCGCGAGACATCAGCCACCGGGACTGAGTCAAGGTGACCGCGGGTACCCAGCCAGATGGCCACAACCTGCTCCTCGACCGGCATTGGGCTGAACTGCGGCTGCTTGAGCAACTCGACCAATCGGGCACCGCGCTCGAGCTGGGCTTTGGAAACCTCGTCCAGATCGGAGGCGAAAGCGGCGAACGCCTCAAGCTCGCGGTACTGGGACAGGTCCAGACGCAGCGAACCGGCCACCTCTTTCATGGCCTTGATCTGCGCCGCACCACCGACGCGGGAGACCGAGACGCCCACGTTGATGGCCGGTCGCACACCCTGGTTGAACAGGTCGGTCTCCAGGAAGCACTGACCATCGGTGATCGAGATGACGTTTGTGGGAATGTATGCCGAGATGTCATTGGCCTTGGTCTCGATGATGGGCAGGCCGGTCATCGAACCCGCACCCAACTCATCCGAAAGTTTGGCGCAGCGCTCGAGCAGACGGGAGTGCAAGTAGAAGACGTCGCCCGGGTAAGCCTCGCGACCCGGCGGGCGGCGAAGCAGCAGCGAGATAGCGCGGTATGCCTCGGCGTGCTTGGTCAGATCGTCGAACACGATCAGGACGTGCTTGCCGTCGTACATCCACTGCTGGCCGATGGCCGAACCGGTGTACGGCGCCAGGTACTTAAAGCCGGCCGGATCAGAGGCCGGCGCCGCCACGATGGTGGTGTACTCCATCGCGCCACCTTCCTCCAGCGCCCGACGGACGCTGGCGATGGTGGTGCCCTTCTGGCCGATCGCAACGTAAACGCAGCGCACCTGCTTGGTGGGGTCCCCGGTCTCCCAGTTCTGGCGCTGGTTCAAGATCGTGTCGACGCAGACCGCAGTCTTGCCGGTCTTGCGGTCACCGATGATCAGCTGGCGCTGGCCGCGACCAATCGGGGTCATGGCGTCGACGGCCTTGATACCCGTCTGCAGCGGCTCGTGAACGCTTTGGCGCTGAACGACGGAAGGGGCCTGCAACTCCAGCGGGCGGCGTGCGCTTGCGGCGATTTCACCACGACCATCGATCGGCTCGCCGAGCGGATTCACGACGCGTCCTAGGAAGGCGTCACCGACCGGGACCGACAAGACCTCGCCGGTGCGCTTGACCGTCTGGCCTTCCTCGATCTTGTCGAACTCACCGAGGATGACCGCGCCGATGCTTTGCTCATCGAGGTTCAAAGCCATGCCCATGACGCCGCCGTCGAACTCAAGCAGTTCCTGGGCCATCACCGAGGGCAGACCTTCAACGTGCGCAATACCGTCACCAGCGTCGATGACGATGCCGACTTCCTCACGCCCTGTGCCGACTTCCAGGCTCGAGACGTAGTTTTCGATGGCGCCCAGGATGTCCTGAGGGGAAATTGTCAGATCTGGCATGGGACTTCGTCTTCCTCTTCGTCGTGGTGAATGGCTAGTTCGGTACCACTAGTCGGGCAGTTTCGTTGCGGCGGCGGTCAGGCGTGCTGACAGCGTTCCGTCGATGACCTCGTCGCCGATGGTGACCGACAGGCCACCAAGGACCTGCGGGTCGACGGTGACGTGAACCGCGACAGGGTTCCGATAGATCCGGGAGAGCACAGCGGTGAGGCGTTGTTGCTGACTGTCGGTGAGTTCGGCAGCTGCCACCGCCTGGGCGACGAGTTCACCCTGGCGAGCCACCGCGAGTCGGCCAAGGCCTTGGATCGAATCGTCCAAACGCTCGCCGTCCTGCAATTCCAGTGTCTGGCTCAGCAACGCGATCACGGTCTCGTTCGCACCCGCCGGGCCCTCTAGGACTGAGCGCAGCAGTGCAATCCGGTTAGCCGCGGGAGTGTTGCCGTCATTGAGTAGCGCCGCCAGACGCGGGTAGGCATCCAGGGTGCGGCCGAACCAGAAGAGTTGCTCAACCACCGCATTTATCTGTCCGGCTCGCTTCGCGCTCTCCAGCAGGCTTACGCGCGCGATGTACTCAAGCCCATCAATCAGGTCGTCTACCGAGGACCAGCGCACGGTTGCCGCGCCAATCAGGATCTGCAGTGTGTCAGCGCCGACCTTGTTGCCCAGGAGTTGCTCCAACATGGCGCGCTTAGCGTCCTTGGTGCCACCGCTTTCGGCGAGGTGGCGGGCCAGGATCGGTTCACGCTTCAGGAGTGCATCGACTGAGACCAGTTCGGCAGCCAATCGCGAGAGATCAGCCGGTGACATTGCCGGCGCCAGGGCGTCGAATGACGCGACCAGGGCCGCCCGCGCATCACGACTTGCGGGCCGCAGATCGGAATCGTCTACCTCAGTCACTAGGGACGCAGGTGCCATCGCTTCGAGCTCATCAAGGAAGCGATCCACAGTGGCCGCCCGTTCCCTGGGGTCGGACACTTCCCCACGCACGATGTCGGCGGCCCGCCGCACCGCGTCATCGCCCAAACGTGCACGCAGTTCACGAATCGCCTGTGCGCGCAGCAGGACGGTCTGCTGCTCGCCGTACTGCTTGATCCGCGCAAACTCCGCGCGCGCCTGAGCCTGGAACTGTTCGGCAATTCGTACCGAGTCGGACGACGCCTCCTCGACAATGACCTGCGCCTCGGCGCGCCCCTTGGCTAGAAGTTCCGCATGATGGCGATCGGCATCGGCCAAGCGTTGCGCCGCCTTGGCACTTTCCTCCAGCTGCTGGCGCACGGCCGCCTTGCGCTCCGCCATGAGTTTGCGAATTGGCGGCACCGCGAACTTCATCAGGATGAGAACGATGAAGCCGAAGCCGATGAGTTGTCCGATGAACGTCGCCATGATGTCCCTAGCGCCCGCTGGATCCTGACGAAGACGAACCATCCGCGCCCAAGATCCGCTTAGCCAACGAGGTCGATAGATCCTCGACGGAGGCGTTCAGGCTGGGCGCCAGAGCGCCGACCTCGGCATCGAGGGTTGCCCCCGCCTCACGCAGTGATCCCGCGACTTCCTCATTGGCTTTGGTTCGCTGCTCCTCAACGACCTGACGGCCCTCGAGTCGAGCTTGATCGCGAATACCGCCAGCCTCTGACCGTGCAGACGCCAACTCTTGGCGGTAGTCCCGATCCGCCGCTGCGTCTTGCTCCGCGGCCTGACGGTTGTCCACCGCAGTTTGGGCGACGATGCGATCGCGCTCCTCGAGCACCTTCTGTACTGGCTGCACGACGAACTTGGCGATAACACCAAACACGACGAGAAAGATCGCCAGAACAAAGAAGAAGGTCCCGTTTGGGATGAGGAAGTTGCTACCACCCTCCTCCGCCTCAGAGGCAAGGATGGTGACGCTCGTGAGTACCGCGCTCATCTGTTATCAGGAAGCCCCTGGCGTCGCAAACACGAACAAGGCCATGAAGGCCAGGTTGATGAAGTACGCCGCCTCGACCAGGCCGACAGTGATGAAGAACGGAGTGAACAAGCGGCCCTGCGCCTCAGGCTGGCGAGCGATGCCCGAGATCAGCGCGTTACCGGCAATGCCGTCGCCGATTCCCGCACCGATGGCGCCACCCCCAAGGATGAGGCCGCCGCCGACGAGTGCACCGGCGACGATGATTGGGTCTGCCATTGCCTTTCCTCTCTCATGGTTGGTCAGTTGCATGGAAATCTGGGTTTCACCAGCACATCTTGCTGGTCATTTAATCCTAGTGATGCTCCTCCTGGGCCTCCGTGGCCTGGCCGAAGTAGAGGATCGTCAGGAGGGCGAAGATGAACGCCTGGATCAGTCCCACGAAAAGGTCGAAGGTCTTCCAGATAGCATTCGGCGCCCACATGATGTACGTCGGCAGCAGAGCGATCAGACCGACCATGATGACGCCGGCGAAGATGTTGCCGAACAGTCGAAGCGACAGCGAGATCGGCTTGGCGATCTCCTCGACGATATTGATCGGTGCCAGGAAGGCAACGTGACCTTTGGCCACCTTGATCGGGTAGCCCACGATGCCGCGGGCCTTGAACCCGGCAGCGTGGTAGCAGATGAAGACGAACAGCGCGAGCGCCAGCACGAAGTTGATGTCAGAGGCCGGTGGCTTCAAAAGCTCCATGGTCGCGCCATCGGCATTGGTGTACTGCAGCGGCAGCACTGAGATCCAGTTGGCAACCAGGATGAAGACGAACAGGCTTACCGCCAGTGGCAGGACGAACGGCGCGAGATTCAGACCCATCGAGGACTGCACCTGGGAGCGCATCTGAACGGTGATGGCCTCCCAGAACAGTTGAACGCCGCTGGGGACCCCAGTCGAGGTGACCTTGGCCCGCAAAATGAAGGCGAGGATCAACGTTATTGCCGCGGCCACCAGCGTCGCATAGATCGTGTCCGTGTTCACCGTCATGCCAAACCAAGTGGCTGTCGTGTGGTGGCCGACCTCGATCGCAGTTACGGGCGACATTGCCTTGACCATCATCCTTACTCCGCACCCGAAGAGCCGGCCCTGCTGGCGCGGCTCACCTCATCGGACCCTGCCGCCGGCAGCCCATCACCGACGTCTCCCTTACGCAACTTCATCCAGACCGGAACCACAGTGCTCAGTACTAGGACGACCTGGAATAACGCCAGGCCGAACAGTACGCCGAAGCCGTAGGGGCGAAACACGAAGGCCACGATGAGCGCAATGGCAGTGACGATCAGCAGACGGGTGGCCGAGTTGAACGCGATGCTGCGCTTGAGTGGATTGGCCTTCGCCGCGATCGACGCAACGGAGACTTTCACCAGCAGGGCATTGAGCAGACCAAGCGCGAGCCCGACGCTGAAGAAGATGCCGAAGGCAATGGCCCCGGCCAGGGCGGCGAGTCCGACCGCTAACGCGGCGAGAAATGCGCAGACGATGGCCAGCAGAACCGGACGAAAGACCACCGACGGGAGCACGAATGGCTCCTCAGCCAATGGCGTGGCCATTGAGCCTCCCGCGATCATCTTGGACTTTCATCGTGGACTTTCATCGTGGACTTTCATGTTGGACCTTGCGCTGGATACTGCCATCGGGTCAAGAACACCCCCGGTTCTTCGACCCTACCACCCGCCCAGTACGCCGCACTTTGCCCATTCGGCCTGCGCATGCTGGTCGAGCGACCACCAGTCGGTCCCGCCGCAGGTCAGGAAGCAGCATCCCCGCGTCGTCCGGGGCGCAATGGACGCACCTGCGCAACCGCAGCGGGCTGCCCCGCCTGGGTGCTCGGCACATCCGACCTACCCCAGCGGGGGCTGCGCACGATGACGACCAGGATCACCACGCCGAACAGGAAGCCGCCGATTGCGTAGGCCGCAGGAACGAAGGCCAGCGCAACTGCCGAACCGGCAAGTAGCCCCGTCCAGGCGTACATGAGCAGTACGGCTCGCACCGGGGAATGCCCGATCTGCAGTAGTCGGTGGTGGAGGTGCTCCTTGTCCGGTGCAAAGGGGTTGCGTCGCGCGCGCGTGCGTCGAATGACCGCCGCGAACAGATCGAGCAGCGGGATTGCCATCACCGCAACAGGCAACAGCAGTGGCAGCAGCGTCGGCAAGAGCGCGCGTCCGGCCAAGGCACTCGGATCCACCTGACCCGCCAGCGTGATGGTCGCTGCTGCCAGGAGCAGTCCAAGGAGCATCGACCCGGTATCTCCCATGAAGATGCGTGCTCGATATGCGTTGTGCGGCAGGAACCCAAGGCACATGCCGATCAATAGCGCGGACACCAATGTGGCCAGTGTCGCGCGTTCCACACCGAGTTCAACTGAGAGCAGATATGAGTAGGCAAAGAATCCCGCCGCTGCAATCGCCACGATGCCCGCGGCCAGCCCGTCCAGCCCGTCGATGAAATTGATGGCGTTGATACTGATCAACACGATGAACACCGTTACCAAAACACTGGTAATCGGGTCGAGAACCAGTGTGCCGCCGATGGGCAACCAGATAACGGTGATGCCCTGGAATGCCATCAAACCTGCGGCCAACACCTGGCCGGCGAGTTTTGTGGGCGCGTCAAGACCCCACTTGTCGTCGACGATGCCGAGCGCGACGATGACGGCGACTCCGGAGAGCAGGGCCAAGGGCTGATTGCCGGTTTCGAAGACCGCACTCATCATCTTGAGCTTGCTCGCCAGCAGCAGCCCGACAAGCAGCCCGACCAACATCGCCAGGCCCCCCAGGGTCGGCGTCGGCCTGTCGTGTACGTCGCGGTCTCGGACCGGGGCTACGAACCCAAGCCGCGTGGCCAGGGATTGCACCGGGCCTGCGACCAGGTAGGTCGCCAGCGCTGCCGCCACGAGGCAGAGCAAGTATTCGCGCATGCAGTGCGCTTAGACCGGGTACGCCGGATGGCGTCGGACCAGGTCACCGACCTGAGCGGCAATCGCGGCCGCATCCGCCTGCGGCCTCAGGGCCGCGGCAATCAGCGATCCGACGGTCTTCATGTCGTCCTCGGTCATGCCCTGCGTGGTCACCGCGGGTGTCCCGACGCGGATTCCCGAGCCCACCGATGGTGGCTGCGGGTCGTAGGGAATCGCGTTCTTGTTGAGGGTGATGCGTGCGGCATCGCAGCGCTGCTCGGCCTGCGCTCCCGTCACGTCAATGCCGCGCAGGTCGATCAGTGCCAGGTGGGTGTCGGTGCCACCGCTGACGGCGCGCATGCCCTCGGCGGTCAGTGCCTCTGACAGCGCTTGGGCGTTTGCGATCACCTGCTTGGCATAAGCCTGGTAGCTCGGCGAAGCCGCCTCGCGCAGCGCGACAGCCTTGGCAGCCACCGCATGCATGAGCGGGCCACCTTGCATCATCGGGAACACCGCCTTGTCCACCGCGGCGGCATGCTCTGCCTTGCAAAGCATCATCCCACCGCGCGGACCGCGCAGCACCTTGTGCGTGGTGAACGTGACGACGTCCGCATACGGCACCGGACTCGGTATCGCCTTGCCGGCAACCAGGCCGATGAAGTGCGCGGCATCAACCATCAGAATGGCGCCCACTTCGTCGGCGATGGCACGAAATGCAGCGAAGTCGATCAATCGCGAATACGCCGTCGCCCCGCAGATGATCATCCGCGGTTGATGCTGCCGAGCGGCATCACGGACCTCGTCCATGTCTATGAGTTCGGTGTCGGCCCGTACCCCGTAGGACACCACGTTGAACCATTTTCCGGAGAAGTTCACCGCTGAGCCGTGGGTGAGGTGGCCACCATGGGGCAGGCTCATGGCCAAAACCGTGTCGCCTGGCTTGGTAAAGGCGCCGTACGCGGCCAGGTTCGCACTTGCCCCGCTATGCGGCTGCAAGTTGGCGTGCTCAGCGCCGAAGAGCTCCTTGGCACGAGCGATACCGATCTCCTCGGCCTGGTCCACCTCCGAGCACCCGCCGTAGTAGCGCTTGTTCGGGTAACCCTCGGCGTACTTGTTGCTCAATGTTGAACCCAGAGCGGCCAGGACTGCCGGTGAGGTGAAGTTCTCGCTAGCGATGAGCTGCAGTCCGCTGCGCTGCCGCTCCAACTCGCCCAGGATCACTTCCGCAATCTGCGGATCCTCTTCCTGCAAGGCCTGGAAGTCCGGGCCCCAGAAGACAGACTCGGCGGCCATGGCGCCATGTTAGGCGGTCTCGGTTAGGCGGTCTCGGCAGCGGGGCGTCCATCGACGCTTAGCAGCCCCGGACAGACGGTCAACAGAGCTGCGGTGTCGATGGCACCCTCGCGCACCAACTGTGGCACCGCGCCGGAGCAGTCCACCACGGTGCTGGGCAGGCCGTCAGGGTCCGGGACCGGGCCAGCATCCAGGCCCAGGAAGACCTCGTCGCCCATGGCGGTCTGCACTTCGTCCAACCGGACGGGCGCCGGCATGCCGACCCGGTTGGCCGCCGTGACAGCCAGGGGACCAGTGCCGGCCAGTACTTCCAGCGTCACAGGGTGCACGGGCATTCGCACCGCAACGGGGGCCTCACCGGGGTTGTCCCAGGCCAGGGTCGGCTGGGCGGGCAGCAGCAGCGTGAGCAGGCCCGGCCAGAACGCCTCCATCAATCGAGACGCGTCGATGCCCGCGTTACGCGCGATGCCGTTGGTCGTCGCCGCATTCGGCACCATGACCGGTAGCGGTGTCGTCCGCTGCTGCCCCTTGGCAGCACGGATGGCCTGGGTGCCACGCCGCTGGAAGATGTCGGTGGCCAGCGCATACACCGACTCAGTCGGTAGGCAGATGACGTCACCACGCTTACAGGCAGTCACCGCCCGAGCGATCGCATCAGCGCGCCGGCGCACCGTGGTTGGATCGGCTGCGCTCAACTCACAGGGCAGAACGAGCATGACGACTCCTGGGCCGATCAGGCCCGACGCGCCAGCGTGAATCGCGGACGGCCGTTGAAGTCGATCCGGTCGGTGACCCTGTTCCACAGCGCCGACCCCGCGGGCAGGTTCACCATCAACGCCAGGTCGGCGTCGGCGACCATCGCACTGGCCAACCCCGGGATGCCGCGCTCGCCCGCATCCGTGCCCTGGGAGTCGGCGTGCTCGATAACCAACAGTCCACCGGGACGCAGCAGGATCGCGGCGCTGCGTATGACCCCACGCGCGATGTCCAGACCGTCCTCCCCGCCATAGAGCGCACGCTTCGGATCATGGTCACGCACCTCGGGGTCTCGCGGCAGCATGCGGTTTGGGATGTACGGCGGATTCGAGACGATGACGTCAACCGTGCCTGATAGCTGCACCAGCGGCTCGCCTGGCTCGGCGACGCGAGTGGCATCTGCATGCACGACCACCACACGCGACCCCGCGGCGGCCAATGCCCGCACCTGGCCGTCGACGTTTTGCCGCGTCCAACTCACCGCAGCATCGTCGACCTCGACCGCATAGACGGTGCTGCCAGGTACCTCCAGCGCCAGGGACAGCGCGATCGCCCCGCTTCCCGAACACAGATCGACCGCGATGCGACCTGTGCGGGTGGCCAGTTCTCGAATACCTGCCTCGGTCACCAACTCAGTCTCCGGGCGTGGAATGAACACACCGGGTCCAACCTGTACCTCGATACGCCGAAATGGCGCCGATCCAGTCAGGTGCTGCAGGGGAATGCGCGATTGCCGCTTGGTGAGCAGTTGCTCGATACGAACCTTGCGGTCCGCGTCGACCACGTCTTGCATGATCAACCTCGACCGCGTCGTGCCCATCACCAGCGCGATGATCTCCGCGGCATCGACACTGGCCGACTCGATGCCGACGCCGCTTAGGCGCCGCTCAGCGTCGACCAACAAATCCCGCACCGTCACTCGACCCCCCGATGTGCGGTCGATGTCCCAGTGCGTCATGCGTCCTTGGCTTCATTCAGTCGTGCAGCCTGGTCCGCGGTCAGGCAGGCTTCGATGACCGCATCCAGATCGCCGTCGAGGATCTGATCCAGATTGTGTGACTTGAAGCCCACCCGGTGGTCGCTGAGTCGATTTTCCGGGAAGTTGTAGGTGCGGATGCGTTCACTTCGATCCACCGTGCGAACCTGGGAGCGTCGAGCATCGGAGGCGTCCTTGGCTGCCTGTTCCTGCGCCACGGCGAGCAGTCGCGCGCGCAGGATGCGCATCGCCTGTTCCTTGTTCTGCAGTTGGCTCTTCTCGTTTTGGCAGGAGACCACCGTGCCGGTGGGCAGATGCGTAATGCGCACCGCCGAGTCGGTCGTGTTCACCGACTGACCGCCGGGGCCCGATGAGCGGTAGACGTCGATACGAAGTTCATTAGGGTCAACGACCACGTCGACCTCTTCGGCCTCTGGGAGCACCAGCACCCCGGCAGCCGAGGTGTGGATGCGGCCCTGCGATTCGGTGACCGGCACTCGCTGCACTCGGTGTACACCGCCCTCGTACTTCAACCGTGCGAAAGGTGCTTCCCCAGGCTCAGGAATCCCGCGTGCCTTCACCGCGAGGGCAACGTCTTTGTAACCACCGAGATCGGACTCGACCGCGTCGATGATGCTGGTCTGCCAGCCACGGCGCTCCGCATAGCGCTCGTACATCCGCAGCAGGTCAGCCGCGAAGAGCGCCGACTCCTCCCCACCTTCGCCTGCCTTGACCTCCAGGATGACGTCCTTGTCATCCATCGGGTCACGCGGCAGCAGCAGTTCGGTCAGGCGTTCGCTGACCTCAATGCGTCGCTGACTCAATTCGGCGAATTCGGCCGCGAAAGCCGGGTCGTCCTCTGCGAGCTCCTCGGCGGCGCGGATGTCATCGCCCAGGCGCACCCATTCGCGGTATGCGCCGATCAGTGGCCGCAGTTCCGCGTAGCGTCGACCAAGCTGCCGAGCCAGCGTCTGGTCGGCATGCACACCCGGATCGGCAAGCCGCTGCTCAAGTTCGGTGTATTCATCAGCCAACCCGCGACAGGAATCGAAGGCCCGATCGTCCTGCTCCGCGGCCATCGCGCCTCCTGCAATCCCCGAAGTTGGGTACCGGAATCAGTCGTGAGCATCCGGTTCGTTAGTGCTGAATAACGAACCGGGCGCCGGTCGGGGCTCGACCGCGCGACGGGGGAGACACGCGGCCGAGCCCGGGCCGGCGCCCGGGACGAAGCTATTGCTGCGGGGTCTTCTTGCCGTATCTGGTCTCGAACTTTGCAACCCGACCTGCGGTGTCGAGGATCTTCTGCTTACCCGTATAGAAGGGGTGGCAGGCCGAGCACACGTCAGCATGGATCTGGCCGCTACGTGCCGTGCTGCGCGTGGAGAAGGTGTTCCCGCAGGTGCAGGTCACCGTGGTTTCCACGTACGCGGGGTGGATATCGGCCTTCACCGCGCTTCCTTCCGTTTGGTCCTTGGAGTTCGTTGAGGCAGTGAGTATGCCATGCCATCCAGCCTGACCCAAATCCGGGCATCTGTCACACCCGGTGTTGCGGGAGGCCCCATTGGGAACCAGGGCACGAGGCCCTAGTCCTCGTCTGAGGAGCCCGATCCCGAGGACGGGGTGGTCTTCTGCACCTGCAGGAGGAACTCGTAGTTCGTCTTTGTTTCGCGCAGCTTGGTCAGCAGCAGTTCAATGGACTGCTGCTGGTCGAGGGCATGCAGCACTCGGCGCAACTTCCAGACGATCTTCAACTCCTCGCCGGACATCAAGAGGTCTTCCTTGCGAGTACCCGAGGCGTCCACATCGACGGCCGGGAAAACCCGCTTGTCGGCAAGGCGCCGATCGAGCTTGAGCTCCATGTTTCCGGTGCCCTTGAACTCCTCGAAGATGACCTCGTCCATGCGTGAGCCGGTCTCAACAAGGGCTGTCGCCAGGATGGTGAGCGATCCGCCATCCTCGATGTTGCGGGCCGCACCGAAGAACTTTTTGGGTGGGTACAGCGCCGTGGAATCCACGCCGCCGGACAGGATGCGGCCCGATGCCGGCGCCGCCAAGTTGTAGGCACGACCGAGTCGGGTCATCGAATCCAGCAGCACGACCACGTCGTGACCGAGCTCCACCAAACGCTTGGCGCGCTCAATGGACAGTTCGGCGATGATCGTGTGATCTTCGGCTGGACGGTCGAAGGTCGACGCGATGACTTCGCCCTTGACCGAGCGCTGCATGTCGGTGACTTCTTCGGGGCGTTCGTCCACGAGCACCACCATGAGATGGCATTCGGGGTTGTTCGTGGTGATTGCGTTGGCGATGGACTGCAGCACCATGGTCTTGCCCGCCTTGGGCGGGGAAACGATGAGTCCGCGCTGGCCTTTGCCGATAGGGGCTACCAGGTCGATGACCCGCGTGGTCAGGTTGCCCGGCTCGGTCTCCAGGCGCAGGCGCTCCTGCGGGTAGAGCGGGGTCAGCTTGGAGAACTCCGGACGGTTGCGAGCCGCTTCGAGGTCCGAGCCGTTGACTGAGTCAATGCGCACCAGCGGGTTGAACTTCTCCCGACGCTCACCATCGCGCGGCTGGCGGATGGCGCCGACGATCGCATCGCCCTTGCGTAGACCATGGCGGCGCACCAACGACAGCGAGACATACACGTCATTGGGGCCAGGCAGGTAGCCGCTGGTACGGACGAATGCGTAGTTCTCCAGGACATCCAAGATGCCTCCGACGGGCACAAGCACGTCGTCTTCGCTGATCTCCGGTTCGGCTTCGTTGAATCCACCGCGACGATCACGGCGGTCACGGAAGCGATCACGCTCGCGGCCCCGCCGACGGCGTCGGCGATCGTCGTCGAAGCGATCATCTCGATCACCTGATCGGTTCTCGCGAGCGTCATCACCGCCCGAATCCTGCTGGTCGTTGCCACCGCGATCGTTCATCTCGGAGTCTTGCGTCACGACGTTCTCCTCGGAGGTTCCGCGGGCCTGTTGCCCGCCACGGCGGTCGCCACTGCGACCGTTGCCGTTCCGTTCTGTCCGGCCATTGGACTTGGCAGCGGATTGTTGCGCGGTAATCGCTGCAACGAGGTCGCCCTTGCGCATTGCGCTGGCTCCGGCAATTCCTAGGCCGGTAGCAATCTGCTTGAGCTCGGGCAACAGCAGGCCGCCAAGATCCGAAGGGGCGGCTGCGGGGGGTGGTGTCACGTATGTGGTCCTTTGCACTCAAATGAGCAATCTGTTGAACGTTCAGCCGTAGCAGACCGACGAAAACTGTGCCTGGCAAACAGCTGGAACGAGTGAAATCCGACGAAGCGGGTCGGCGACCCGGTCGCGCAAGATGCTTCACCATAGCACCCGCCCTAGACGGTGGCGAGCACCCCGTCCCCAGCAATGTCGGGGGTCAGCACCTGCCATCCGGCGCAGGCCTTGGTGACCGCGGCAACCCCCGCCGCCTGTTGATCGGCCTGCGTCAACACCAGGACTGTGGGCCCGGCACCGGAGATCACCGCGGCCCAACCATCGCCACGCAACTGCTGCACAGCGGCAAGCGACTGCGGATACAGGTCACGACGTGCCTGCTGATGCAGGCGGTCCTCAGTCGCGGCAAACAACAGTTCCGGCTCGCCGGTGAGTGCCACACCGAGCAGCGCAGCCCGTCCTGCATTGAAGGCGGCGTCACCGAATGCGACCGCGTCAGGCAGCGTTTGACGGGCCTGACCGGTCGGCGTTCGGTGCTCAGGGATCGCCACGATCGCCCTTACCTGCTCATGCACAGCAATCCGCCGGGCCTGCGCAGAGCCATC
>JAGWVT010000135.1 GCA_018970765.1 Actinomycetales bacterium | reverse complement strand
TCGGCGCCCAGGCCATAGACGGTCTCAGTGGGCAGGGCGGCGAGGTGACCGGCGGCCAGCGCGGCGGCGGCCTGCTCAGGGGTGATGGCGGTCACGCTGCTATTCAACCCTGTGTGTTCGGGTGTAAGGGAAATGTCAGGTGCCGGCCAAGTTGGGAACGAATGGACGCAACCTGGTGTCGTATTGGGTGAGAGAACCCAATGCTTGAAGGAGGACAGATGTCAGCGCCCACTCCGACGTATTCACGTCAGGATCGTGAGCCATATGCGTATGGAACCGACACCGGTAATCCGTATGCGCCACGTCACACCCAACCCGCAGGAGCTGGTTCATCGAAGCGCCGTGTCGGCGCGGTAATCGGCATTTTGGCCGGTGCTCTGGTGATCGGCCTTGGTGCCGGGGTCGCCGGTGGAGCGGTCGGGTATTTGGCGGCGCGGGAGAGTTCGCCGCAAACCATCATCACCGCGCTGCAGGACAAGGCCAGCTCCGTGAGTTCCGGCACGGCGTCTATCGCTGATGTCGCGGCTGCGGTGCAGCCGGCTGTGGTGCAACTGGATGTTGAGGCCGGGCAGCAGTCCGGGACCGGTTCAGGCTTTGTCATCAGTGCCGATGGTTACATCGTCACGAATAACCACGTCGCTGGCGTTGCTAAGGATTCGGGCACGATCAAGGTGTCGTTCTCCGATGGCCGTACCGCAACCGGCACGCTGGTTGGCGCGAGCCCGGATTACGACCTCGCAGTCGTCAAGGTGGATCGCACCGGGTTGGCGACGCTGCCGTTCGGTTCGTCGTCAGACCTGCAGGTTGGCCAGACCGTTATCGCGATCGGTTCGCCGTTGGGCTTGCAGGGCACGGTGACCACCGGCATCGTCAGCGCGCTGAATCGTCCGGTTACCGTCGGTGAGCAGGGCGATACGTCGTTCATCAACGCGGTGCAGACCGATGCGGCGATCAACCCGGGTAACTCCGGCGGCCCATTGGTGGATGCCAGTGGCGCAGTGGTCGGGGTGAACTCGGCGATTGCGTCGATGGGTTCGGGGATGGATCAGGCTGGCTCAATCGGCCTGGGCTTTGCGATCCCGATCGATACGGCCAAGCGCATCGCGCAGGAGATCATCGCCAATGGTTCGGCTGCCACGCCGATCATCGGCGTGAGCCTTGATACCAACTTCGAAGGGCCCGGCGGCAAGGTCGCCGAGATCACCAGCGGTGGTCCGGCCGATGCTGCCGGTCTGCAGGTCGACGACGTCATCGTCAAGGTCAACGGCGAGACGATGGCTGATTCGACCCAGTTGATCGTCACCATTCGCTCGCAGGCTCCGGGTGATCGCGTCACCTTGACCATCGAGCGTGATGGTGAGCGTCAAGACCTGGCACTCACCCTCGGTTCCGCCGCCGAGTAGTTAGTTCGCCAGTCTGGCGTGCCCGCGTCCTCCCTCCTCCAGGACGCGGGCACGCTTCATATTGGGGCCGCCTTTCTCGGGATGCGGCGGGCCGCGAACTCAGGCAGGCTGTCGGCATGGCACCCCCAACCATCGTGGAATCCCTGCGCGCCCAAGTGGCGGCGGGGTTTCGGCGCATCGTTTCCGGGGATCCCAATGGCACGCCCGAATGGGCGCAGGCACTGGCGCAGGGTGAGGACGCGGGCTACTTCGGGCCCGGTTCGGCGGCCTGGGCGGTGCACGCGTCGTTGCCGACATTGGTTGGTGGGGTTCGGGCGCTGTTGATGCAGACCCTGCACCCGGCGGCGCTGGCCGGTGTCGTGCAGCATTCGCGCTACGAGGCTGATCCGCTGGGCCGGTTGGCGGGCACCACGCAGTGGTTGACGGTGGTCACGTTCGGTGATCGTGCTGCGGCCGATCGGGAGTGCGCGCGGGTGCGCGGATTGCACCGCCGGGTGGTGGGCAGTTACCCCACTGCTGAAGGGGCAGCGTCGTATTCCGCGTCAGACCCGGACCTGCTGCGGTGGGTGCATGTGGCATTCACGGATTCGTTCCTGGCTACGCATCTGGTGTGGGGTGGGCCGATCCCGGGTGGGCCGGATGCGTATGTGCGCGAGTGGGCCAAGGCCGGTGAATTGGTGGGTGTGGTTGACCCGCCGCGGTCGGTTGGTGAGTTGCGCGAGCAGTTAGCCGCGTTCGACCCGATCCTGCGTGGCGATGAAGCAACCGCGCAGACGGTCGCGTTCATTCGTCGGGCGCCATTGCCGGTGCCAGCTCGGCCTGCTTACGGCGTGCTGTTCAGCGGTGCAGTGGCCACGCTGCCCGAGCACTATCGCGCGATGCTCGGTGTTCCGAAGGTGTCACTGGGGGTAGCCAAGCCGGTGGTGTCGACATTGTTGGGCACCCTTGGGCTGGCCCTTGGCCCGATGTCCCCGTCGCACCGCAATGCGTTGAGCCGGATCGAGCGCTTGGGCGGGCCGGAGCAGATGGATGGCGACACGCGGGCGCAGGCGTACGCCTAGATCCAAAATCGGGTGATGATGGTCCGATGCGGCCATCAAAACGCGGGCAGCGGCATGCCCTGATCGGAGTGGCGGTCGCGGCGCCCCTGGCCCTGGTGATGGCCCTATATCCGATGGGCGCGGTGCAGGCGGCAGGTTCGGCTGATGTGCAGCCGCGCGCGACCGACTCGGCGTCAGCATCGGCTTCAGCGTCCGCGTCGAGTTCAGTGTCTGCGTCTGCGTCTGCGTCTGCTTCTGCATCGGCATCAACCTCCGCATCGGTGACGGCTTCCGCAACCGCGACACCGTCGCCTTCCCCGTCAATCACGGCGTCTGCCTCGGTGACGCCATCGGCGACACCGACGGTTTCGGCTTCAGCGACTGCATCACCATCGGCATCGGCGGTTGCCACGCCCGTGGTGACTACACCGCCGGTGGTGCTGCCGACGGCGTTGGGTTCGTGGTGCGAGGCGTTGTTCCCGCCGATGAACAAGGGCAAGGAACGTCGGGTGGCGCAGCAGTTGATGAACGGTCAGGTGGATCTGGGTAATGGTGGGCGGTACACGCTGACCGAGCGACCTGACTGGAAGCCGCAGTCGACTGCGGATACCAGTGGTAATCGCCATGTGAACTCACTCAATTGGGCGCTGCCACTTCTATATAGGGGGGTGCACAAGCAGAACGCGGCGATGGTGGAGCGGTTTCGCGCCTTGCTGCAGTACTGGATCGCCGACCACCAGGGTGATCGCAATAAGTGGGTGGATGCGTCGATCTATGGCGGGCTGCGCACCCAGACGTTGGTCTGCGCGGCGCAGACACTGAACGACCCGGTGATCGCACAGGCGGCACTTGATGATGCGGCACGCATGGTGAACTCGTTCAAGCGTGATCCATCTGTTGCGGTGGGGGCGAACAACACTGACTTGATTCGTCAGACCGGTGCGCTG
>JAGWVT010000044.1 GCA_018970765.1 Actinomycetales bacterium | reverse complement strand
CGGATCGATCGCTCCGTCCAGCACCATGCGACCGACGCGATCGGGAAATTCCTGGGCATAGCGGATGCCCAGGAATGTGCCGTAGGAAAACCCCAGGTAATTCAACGACGGCTGGTTCAGCGCAGCACGCAGCACGTCCATGTCGCGCACGGTCTGCTCCGTGCCAAGGTTCCTGGCCATTGTTGGCGAGAACTTCAGGCAACCTGGGCCAATTCGTGCGGCAAGTCGCATGAGTTGCGCTTCTTCGGCGGCGGTGTCGGGCGTGGGGTCGGCTCGTAGCCACTTGGTGAGCCGGCGATCCGTCAAGCAATTCACTGGCGCGGAGTCACCGGTGCCACGGGGATCGAACCCCACGATCGCCTGCTGCGCTGCCACAGCCGGAGCCAACACACGCGCCACGTACCAGGTGAATGCTGTGCCGGGGGCACCCGGACCCCCGGGATTGATGACCAGAGATCGACCGGTATCACCCGAGCGCGGCAGATAGCGATTGACGAGCAGCGTGATGTCGCCGTCGGCAGGCTTGGCGTAGTCGCGGGGCACCGTGAGTCGCGCGCATTCCAGACGGCTATCGGACCCGGCGCTTTGCCCGGGACAGGGACCCCACTGCATTTGCTGTTGGTAGTAGCGGGCCAGTTCCGGGGTGCCCTGACCAGGCGCCGCCTGGGCCCCAGGCGGCAACAGCACCTGCAGGATCAGCCCGACTGCGCCAAGAGCACTCAAGGCAATCGGGCCGCGTTTCATCTCCTTACGGTACGTGATCCTTGACGCAACGCAGCGCGCTGAGCACGATTGCGACGTGACCGTTCTTGTGGTGGGTGCCGGACCGGCGGGGCTTGCGGCCGCGCGAGCACTGCGAGCCAATGGCGTGGATTACCTGCAGGTGGAACGCCATGCGGGGGTTGGCGGGCTGTGGGATATCGACAATCCAGGCACCCCGATGTACGAATCCGCCCACTTCATCTCAAGTCGCACGCTGTCGGCGTTCAGCGGTTACCCGATGTCGGATGACTACCCGGACTATCCGTCACGACGGCAGGTGTTGGCGTACCTCATGGGTTTCGCCAAACACACTGACCTGCTACCGAACATCAGATTTAACACCTCAGTTCGGTCGATCCAACTGCAGGACGACGCGAGTTGGTCAGCGACCTTCGATGACGGCTCGCAGCAGCAATACAGTGCCGTGATCTGCGCCTCCGGCATGCTCTGGGAACCTTTGACGCCGCAATACCCGGGCCACTTCGACGGGGTTATCAGGCACTCGGTGACCTATCGCAATGCGGATGATCTTCGCGGTAAGCGAGTCCTGGTCGTCGGCGCTGGCAATTCCGGTTGTGACATCGCTTGCGACATCGGGCGCGTCGCGGACCAGACGTATCTGAGTGTTCGACGTGGCTACTGGTTCATTCCCAAACACGTGTTCGGCATCCCTTCCGATGTGTTCGCCGATTCTGGGCCGCACCTGCCGGTCCGCCTGCAGCAGCGCCTGTTCGCCTGGCTGCTGCGCATCATTAATGGTGATGTCACCAGACTGGGGCTACCCAAACCGGACCATCGGCTCTTCGAGACTCACCCGATCCTGAACACTGAGATTCTGCAACGGTTACAGCATGGTGACGTGATTGCGAAACCGGACATTGCGCGACTTGATGGTTCGCAGGTGGTGTTTGCGGATGGCACCAGCGTGCCAATCGATGTCATCATCACCGCAACCGGCTACCGGCACACCATTCCCTACGCCCAAGGTTACGTCGGTGACGAGCAGTTCCCCGATGAGCTGTACCTATCGGCATTCTCCCGTCAGCATCACAACCTCATCGTGATGGGCTTCATTGAGACCAACAGCGCGGCATTCGGCCTGTTCGATCTCAGTGCTCAACTCGTCGCCGGCTACCTGCGCGCTCAGCGGGATGACCCGGCGGCGGCAGCTGCCTTCGACGCACGCATCGCGTCTGACCACCCTGATCTTTCCGGGGGCATTGACTTCGTGCATTCGCCACGGCATACCGGGTACGTGGACTCCACTGCGCTGAAGAAGGTCTACCTCAAGACACTTGCTCGGACGGGCTGGTCGCTGCCCGCTACTGCGCAGCAGGTCAGTGCGGTGGCCTAATGACCTACGACTACCAGGCCCGGGTTTTCTGCGTCACCGGTGCCGCTGGTGGCATCGGGTCCGCGCTCTGTCTGATGGCCGCACGCCGCGGTGCGCGAATCGCGGCCCTTGATCGCGATGTCGACGGATTAGCTTCGCTGGTGTCCGCACTTCCAGGGAAAGACCACCTTGCGCATGCCGTCGACCTCACTGACGACGACGCCGTAGCGCAAGCGCTCCAGCAGGTCGGCGCCAGATTCGGACGGATCGACGTGCTGATCAACAACGCAGGAATGACCTCCGCAGAGCGCTTCGACCAGCGCAGCGTCGCGAGCATCCGGCATGAGCTTTCCGTCAATCTGATCAGTCCGATGGTGGTCACCAGGCTTGCGATCCCGTTGCTGGAGCAGTCCGACGATCCGCGCATCCTCAGTACCGTCTCCCTCGGCGGAATTTTCCCGCTGGGCGAGACCCCTATGTACACCGCGTCGAAGTTCGGCCTGCGCGGCGCAATGCTCGCCCTGGCCATGGACCTAGGGACCAGGGGGTACCAGGTCGGTTCGGTCCTGCCGTCCGCCACCGACACCCCGATGCTCTGGCAGGAGGCCGTCGACGGCGGCAATAGCCTGCAGTTCCTGGACCCTCCGCAGCAGCCGGCTGACGTCGTCCGGGCCTATCAGCGCATGCTGGACAAGCCCCGCGTGGAGCGCTACCCCAAGGCCAGCGAATCCTGGTTGGTCCGCGTCGTGATGCTCATGCCGCAACGCATTCAAACGTTGCTGCCGCTGTTTCGTGGCCGGGGAGAACGAGGCATGGAGAGGTACCTGCGATCGCTGCAGGAGCGGGGCGTTGCCACCCGAGTCGGCGACCAGTGGGTACTGCTTGCCGAAGGAAGCACCCACAGCATGCATTCCTGAGGGCGCGAGTGCCTGTCGGCGACGGGCATGGCAGGCTTGCGGCCTATCAGGGCTGATCTGTGAGCCGGGGGCCGGTGAGAGGACTTCATGGGAACCAACGCGACCTACCGCTACACGGACACAACCGTGTTGTCGGTCGCTGTTGCTGATGCGCCGATCGTGGTCACCTCGGATGAGATCGATGCGCAGTTGGCTCCGACCTACGAACGTCTCGGTATGCGTGCCGGCATGCTCGAATCCCTCGCTGGCATCAGCGAGCGGCGCTGGTGGCCGACCGACGTCAGTTTCATCGATGCCGCTGTCATGGCTGGGGCGAAGGCCATTGCCGACGCTGGTATCGATCCGCAGCAGATCGGCCTGCTTATCGACACTTCGGTCTGCCGCGATCGCCTCGAGCCGTCGGCTGCGGTTGATGTCCACGCCCAGCTCGGCCTCGGATCCGCCTGCCTGAATTTCGACCTCTCCAATGCCTGCCTGGGCTTCATCAACGGCATGCAGTTGGCAGCGACCCTGCTGGATGCCGGGCAGATCCAATATGCCCTGGTCGTGGATGGTGAGGGCAGTAGACGCACCCAGGAATCCACGATTGCCCGACTGCTCCAGGCCGACACCACTCGCGAGGACGTGCTGGCCAACTTTGCGACGTTGACCTTGGGTTCGGGTGGGGCTGCCATGGTGCTTGGTCGCGCCAGCGAGCACTCCGAAGGACACCGATTCATTGGAGGCGTCTCCCAGGCGGCCACTGAATTCAGCCATCTGTGCGTGGGGGACCTGACGAGCATGCGCACGGACGCTCGCGGGTTGCTCGAGGCCGGCGTGGAACTGGCCCGGCGCACCTGGACCGCAGCGGCCGACTCCTTCGATTGGAGTGACTTGGACTGCTACGTCATCCACCAGGTGTCAAAGCTGCATACCGCGGCCATCACCGAGGCAATTGGTATCGATCCGGCTCGCGTTCCGCTCACTTTTCCGACACGCGGCAATATCGGCCCGGCATCGGTGCCGTTCACGCTGGCCACCTCGGCAGCGGACCTGGTTGCTGGCCAACGAGTCGCCTGCATGGGCATCGGCTCAGGACTCAATGCGGCGGTCATCGAGATCGCCTGGTGATCCGGCAGTCCGTGACTGCGTCCAAACTGCCGCACGAAGTCGACCCTGACTGGTCGCGCACCGTTGTCGATGGCCGGGGGAGTACTTGGCACATCCTCGATACGTACGCATCGCGCAGCCGATCACCACAGGCTGTCGATGAACCACGACTAACGCTGCTTTGTGTGCACGGCAACCCAACCTGGTCATTGCTCTGGCGCAGGCTGTTAGCCCAGGCGCCATCCGACATCCGCGTTGTCGCCGTCGATCAGTTGCAGATGGGCTGGTCTGATCGCGTTGACGGAAAACTACGTCGACTGGCCACGCGCATTGATGACCTAGACGAACTCACGACAGCACTGGTACTGACTGGTCCGGTCGTGACGGTGGCCCACGACTGGGGTGGGCCGATAAGCCTCGGATGGGTGCTGCGGCAGCGAGGTCGTGGCCCGGCTTCGCCCATCGACGTACGAGGTGTGGTGCTCATGAACACTGCGGTGCACCAACCCGCCCACGCTGCGGCGCCCACCGTGATCCGTGTTGCTCGAGCACGCCTATTGCGCTGGTGGGTCACCGTGCGAACTCAACTGTTTCTGCGCGGCACCCTGGGGTTGAGCCGGCGGTTACGTCATGCGGACGGAACGCGCGCCATGGATGACGCCACGGCTGCGGCCTTTCGTGCGCCCTATGCGACCGCTGAGCGTCGTCGTGCCATCGGCGCCTTTGTCGCCGATATCCCGCTGGAAGCTGACCATCCGAGCATGCCGACACTGCAGGCCATCGCGGAAGGGATCACCAGTTTGCAGGACATCCCGGTACTGCTGCAGTGGGGTGCCGGTGACCCGGTGTTCTCAGATCGATACCTGCGCGACTTCATCCAGCGGCTGCCGCATGCCGATGTGCACCGGTATTCGACGGCACGACACCTGGTGATCGAAGACGAACCACGCGTTGTGCCGGACCTGCTGCGCTGGCTCGAGGAGCGCGTCCTTGGCCAGCAGGTGTCGCAGGGCCGGGCTCAGGAATCCGATGATCAACTGCCCGCCCTGTGGGCGGCCATTGAGCAGGCCGCGCGGGAGCGTGCGTCGGCACCGGCATTAACCGCCGCGGGCGAGGTACTGACCTGGGGTGCCTTGGGTGAGCAGATGAACAGGGTTGCAGTGGCGCTGCTGGCCAACGGCATTCGTCCCGGCGAGCGAGTGGCGATCCTGGTGCCACCGGGACTGGCTGCGATCGCCATGGTCTACGCCTGCTGGCGCATCGGCGCCGTCGTGGTCATCGCCGACCGCGGCTTGGGTGTGCGCGGGATGCGCCGCGCCTTGCGCGCTGCGCTCCCGGATCACGTCATCGGCATTCGGCGCGCACGCCTGCTCGCGCGCACTCTCGGCCTGCCGGGTCGGATCCTTGATCCCGTTGACTTGCTGCACGCGCCGAAGACTCAGCGGCACGATGCAGCCACGTTGCCCGCTGGCCCGCAGGCCGACGATCTCGCGGCCGTCGTGTTCACCTCCGGATCAACCGGGCCAGCCAAGGGCGTGCGCTACCGGCATCGACAGATCGCGCGCACCTGCGCGCTGCTTCGTCGGCACTACGCACTCACCGAAGCCGATGTGCTCGTGGCTGCGTTCGCACCCTGGGCAATCCTGGGGCCAGCGCTCGGTATTGCTTCGGTTATCCCCGATATGGACGTAACGGCGCCAGCGAGTCTGCGTGCCGCTGCGCTGGCCACCGCGGTGCAGGAGGTCGGCGGCACTGTGCTGTGGGCTTCACCTGCAGCGTTGACGTCGGTACTGCGGACCGCAGCATCTGGCCTGGAGCTGCTGAGCCTTCGACTGGTGTTAGGTGCGGGGGCACCAGTACCTGCCCAGTTGCTGGAGGCGCTTGCGCCAATCTTTCCGAATGCACAACTGCGCACGCCCTACGGTATGACGGAAGTTCTCCCCGTTAGCGACGTGACGCTAGACGAGATACGCGATGCCGGATTGGGCGCCGGCGTACTGGTTGGTCATGCGTTACCCGACGTCGACATTCACATCGATGTACTGGTGCCGGGAACGACCCTCGGCGAGATATGCGTTCGGGCACCACATATGCGAGATGGCTATGACCGCCTGTGGGGTGTCAATGCCGCCGCGGGCACCCCACCAGCGAACGCTTCCTCCTCAGCTAGCAGTCCGCAAGCAGCGGTGGCACAGCCGTGGCATCGCACCGGTGACGTGGGCGTCTTGGAATCAGACCCCGTGCACGGCGAGCGACTCTGGGTTGGCGGTCGGCTGGCTCACGTTGTCTGGACTGCGCGCGGCCCAGTAGCGCCAGTGCCCACCGAGCAGCAGGTGCAGACCTTGCCCTGGGTGCAGTGGGCGGCCGTCGTTGGTGTCGGTCCGGTGGGCACCCAACAGGTCGTGGTGATCGTGGTGCCGCAAGATTCGCAAGGCCGCGCGGTGCGCAGTCGACGACCCTGGGTGGGTGCTGACCGCAGTGATCAGGTGCGCGAACTCATGCAGCAAGCTCTCGGCCTACCTATCGCCGCCGTGCTGCAACGCCAGTCGTTTCCTGTTGATGTGCGCCATCAGGCGAAGATCGACCGTACACAGTTGGCGATCTGGGCAGGGCAGGTTCTTGCCGGTCGATCGGCGAAGTCATGATGCGCGTCCTGGTCACCGGTGCCACGAGTCTTCTCGGAGGAACCACCGTGCGCGCGTTGCAAGAACGCGGGCACGAGGTTGTCGTGCTGCAGCGCCATCCAAGTCGTCTGGGTTGCCCGGAGGTGCTCGGTGACATTCGTGATCGAATCGCCGTGGATCGTGCGGTGGCCGACTGTCAGGCCGTGTTGCACTGCGCAGCCAAGGTGGGCATCACGGGGAGCGCGTCGGACTTTGCCTCCGTCAATGTTCAGGGCACGGCAACGCTATTAGCGGCTGCGCAGGCCGCTGGCGTGCAGCGGTTCGTGCAGGTGTCCTCGCCCTCGGTGGCTCATGCAGGTCACGCGCTGGTCGGAGCGGGCGCCGATTCTGCAGACCCAGTGCGCGCCCGCAGCGCCTATTCGCGAACGAAAGCGCAGGCTGAACTGCTGGCGCTAGCCGCAGATGGTCCGCAGTTCGCCGTTACTGCTTTGCGGCCACACCTGGTCTGGGGTCCAGGGGACGAGCAGTTGGTGGCGCGTATCGTGCAGCGGGCAAGGAGTGGTCGCCTGGTGTTGATCGGCAATGGGTGTGCGCTGATCGATACGACCTATTTGGATAACGCAGCGGCCGCGCTGGCCTGCGCCGTGGAGCGGGCCGCCGACCCGCTCGTGCACGGACGTGCCTTCGTAGTGAGTAATGGTGAACCGCGCACGGTCGCGGACATGCTGAGCGGCATCGCCCGAGCGGCGGGTGCTCCGCTCCCCACGCGCTACGTGGGCCTGGGCACGGCACGTGCTGCTGGAAGCCTCGTGGCAGGTGCCTGGGTGCTGCTGCGCCGGGCAGACGAACCGCCAATGACGCCGTTCCTGGCCGAACAGTTGGGCACCGCGCACTGGTTTGATCAACGGCAGGTACGGCAGGCGCTTGGCTGGCAACCGACTGTCACCATTGACGAGGGGTTGCTGCGCCTGGCGGACTGGTACCGCAGCCAGGCATAAGGCCATGGGCCACAATGTCCCATGCCGTTGAGCCGAAACGTCCGCGCGCACTTGGGATTCATCCTTCCAGCCCTGTTGATTCCGGTACTAGCCTCCTGCTCAATGAGCGGATCGACGGATGCTGCCAGTGGTGCGGCGAGTGCTGCTGCCAGCCCGCAGGCGAGTGCACCAGCCTCCAGCCCGTCAGGCCTGCCAGATGACGCGGTCATTACCTATACGTTCACAGACTCCTCGGTGCCACCGCAGTACCACCGCAGTTGGACTCTGACGGTCACCAAGGAGGGTGAACAGATCGTCATTGACAGCTACGGCGACGTCCTGGCCGACGAGCAGACATCGACCCCAGCGCAGGTGTGGTCCGAACTTGCCGCCGGTTTACCGGCATTGAAAGAGCTGACAGTCAGTGAGGACACGCAAGGGTGCACGGGTGGTACCGGAGAGGCCGCGCAGGTGGAGGCGGGTGGTTCGGTTTTGCTCGATCTTTCCGTGTACGAGTGCGGTGGTGTGAACGCGGATGTGGCCGAGGCGCTGCGCGCTTGGATTCAACCGGCCCGCGCCCAGTTCCCGAGCACCGATGAGCTCGCACCGCCCGGGCAGGAGTGAGCGGACACGGCTTCTCGGTTCAGACGAGGCTGGCCGACACAGCAAATGGCCCGGCTGGTGAGCCGGCACTGGGACGCACCGGTCATTGGCTGACGCCGCATGGGCTGATTCGCACCCCGGCCTTCATTCCGGTTGGTACCAAGGCGACGGTGAAGGCCGTCCTTCCGGAGATGATGGCGCAACTTGGTGCGCAGGCCTTGCTGGCCAACGCGTATCACCTGTATCTGCAGCCTGGCGCGCCGATCGTGGAGCGGGCCGGGGGTCTTGGTGCCTTCATGAACTGGCCTGGGCCAACTTTCACCGACAGCGGCGGTTTTCAGGTGCTCTCACTCGGCGTGGGATTCAAGAAGGTCATCTCGATGGATTCCGGTGCGCGTCATGACGATGTCGTGGCACCGGGCAAGGATCGACTGGCGCACGTCGACGATGACGGGGTGACGTTCAAGTCGCACCTGGACGGGTCATTGCATCGTTTCACGCCTGAGGTGTCGATGCAGGTGCAGCATCAACTCGGCGCGGACATGATCTTCGCCTTCGATGAGTGCACGACATTGCTGAATACCCGCGCCTATCAAGAGACCAGCGTGCAGCGCACGCAGGCCTGGGCGCAGCGCTGCGTCGACGAGCACCGACGCCTGACTGCTGAGCGTGCGAGCTTGCCGTACCAGCAACTGCTTGGGGTGGTCCAGGGAGCTCAGTACGAAGACCTACGGCGTGCCTCGGCCCGCGGCCTCGTCAGCCTTGGGTTCGACGGCTACGGGATCGGGGGTGCCCTGCAGAAGTCGGAACTGGGCACCATCGTCCGCTGGGTCTGCGAGGAACTTCCAGAGCAGTCCCCGCGGCACCTGCTGGGCATTGGTGATCCGGTCGACCTGTTCACTGCCGTTGAGCAGGGCGCCGACACGTTCGACTGCGTAGCACCCACGCGAAATGCGCGCAACGCTGCCCTGTATACCCGAACGGGCCGGTTCAACATCACGGCAAGCGCCAATCGCCAGACCTTCGAACCGATCGATGCCGAATGCGGCTGTTACACCTGCCAGAACTACACACGTGCCTACCTTCATCACGCCTTCCGTGCCAAGGAGATGATCGCGGCAACGCTGGCGTCCATTCACAACGAGTACTTCATCGTGGAACTGGTGGACGGTATGCGCAATGCAATCGAAGCCGGGCAGTACTGGGACTACAAAGTCGAAGTGCTTGGCCGCATGGGGCTGTCGCTGGCTGGGAGTGCATAACTCGGTTCAAGTCGCTTCATCCAGGCGATGACGCGGTAGCTCACCGGCAGCAGGACCACCTCGACGCTCGTCTTGTAGACGTAGCCCACCACCACGTAGGTCAAGAACTCGACGCCGGAGATAATTCCTGCGAAGGCGATGGTGCAGAACACCACAGTGTCGGCAAGTTCTCCGACGGCAGTTGAGCCAACAAGTCGCGCCCAGAGGTAGCGCTCCTTGGTACGCGCTTTGATGCGCACCAGCACATAGGAGTTGAGCAGCTGACCAACCAGGAACGCACAGACACTGGCCAGCACGATGCGGGGCACAAAGCCGAGCACCGCCTCGAAGGCGGCCTGGTTCTCGTAGGCATCCGCTCCTGGTGAGATCTGCACTAACCAGAAAGTTGCCGCGGCCAGAATTGACATCGCGAACCCAGTGAGGACGGCGCGACGTGCCGCGCGCCAGCCGTAAACCTCGGTCAGGATGTCACCGACGATATAGGTCAGAGGAAAGAGGAAGGCGCCACCGTCCACGATGATCGGTCCGAAAGCGATGAGTTTGGTTGCGCCGATGTTCGCGATGATCAGGACCGAACACAACACCGCCACCAGGATCGGATACGGCCCCATCGACGCTGCCGCATAGTGGGCCGCCTGTGCCGCGTCAGCAGAGTGAGCAGAGTGAGCAGAGTCAGCAGAAGCTGAGCTCTGGTCCACGTCCTTGGCCGGATCGGCAGCTGACACGGGCAGGAGCGTATCGACGGGCGTGTGCCCTCCCCGCGCCATGCAGCAGAGTAGACCCGTGCAGCGTCCTTCCGATGACGATCAGGTGCTCCTCGTTGATGCCCTCAGTTGGCAGGCGCACTACTGCACGGGGCGCGGATCGCCCATCGCTGCCCGCATCTGCCAAGCCGTCGCACAAGCAAGTCAGGGTGTGCTTCGTGATGAATTCCCTGAGCGGGTGCGTTTCGGCGACCTGATTGGCCTTCGCGTGATGGCGGCCGTGCATCGGCTCGCATTGGAGCGGCAGGCACCCCGGGTTGCCATGCACCTGCCGACCCTGGGAGGCACTCCACCAGCCGATGCGCGTAGCTGGCACAACTTCGACACTGCCGTGGTGCACGCCCTGCAGGAGCATCCCCGTGCCCTCGCCTGGTCGCTAGAGCACGTGCCGCAGACCAATGAGACCGGTCGGGCGGTGCTGTTGCGTCGAGGGCTAAGCCTGCTCGGCGCACTCGAACTGACCGGTTCAGTGCGTCTGTTGGAAATCGGGAGTTCTGCCGGGCTCAACCTGCGCGCCGGTCACCTGCCCGGTAACCCAGCGCTAGAGCTTGGGCCGATGCCGACCATCATCGAACGGCGTGGCTGTGATCTCAATCCGATCGATCCGACCACGCAGGACGGCCGCACCACGTTGAGCTCCTACATCTGGGTTGATGACGTGGAGCGGTTTGCGCGGTTGAGTCAGGCCTTGCGGGTCGCCGAGCAGGTCCCGGCAACCGTGCAGCGTGAGTCCGCGCTGACGTTCGTGAATGCAGTCAGCCTGCAACACGGTGCTGTGACGATGCTCTGGCACAGCGCCATGTGGCTCTATATGTCGATCGATAGCAGGCAGGGCATTCAGCGCCGCATCGCCGAGCTTGGGCAGCAGGCAAGCGCGACGGCCCCGTTAGTGCACCTGTCCTGGGAGTGGCAGCCCGGCGGGGAGGACACGTTCACACTCGTACTGCGGGCCTGGAATGGCCGGGGCCATCGCGGTGAGCCGATGCTGTTGGCAACCGGTGCTAGTCACGGCAGCCCCGTGCAACCCGTGGACCTGCAGCCCATCGCGCAGGACCCACTGGACCTGCAACCCACCTGAGAGCATGTGCCATGAGCGTCGACCCGCCCGAAGATCCCAGCGCCTATCCATTCACTCATCAGGTGCGGGTGCGTTTCGCGGAAACCGACGCCATGGGTGTTGTGCATCACGGGCGATACCTGCCCTTCCTGGAATCAGCCCGAGTGGAATACCTGCGCCATGTTGGCCACCCTTACACCAAGGTGCGCGAGGAAGGTATCGACTTCTCCGTCATCGAGGTGAACCTTCGCTACCGTGCGCCCCTGCGCTTTGACGATCTCGTTGACGTGCACGTCGGTATCGGCCAGATGGGCCGAGCATCGTTCATGATGCAGTACCTGCTCACCGTTGGCGGCGACCTGCGAACGACCGCCTGGACCCGCCATGCTGCGGTGGATGCCATTGATGGCAGCGTGCGTCGAATCCCTGCCTGGATGGTCGATCTCGCCGGTTCGCAATCACGCGTCAACTAGGCCGAGTTGCTTCATAACATAGGTGTTCATCGATTCGCCACGTTCCGCTGCCTCGAGTGCGACCCGCTTGTGTAGCTCAGGCCCCAATCGCAAGTTGAACTTCCCTGAGAAAGTTCGTTCATCCCAGGGTGCAGGGAGCTGCTCGCCTTGCTCAAGCATGTCTCGGAGGACTTCCTCCACAACAGAAGTCAGTCCAGTGAGCGCGCCCTCACGTGAGTCTGCGATCCACGACAGAGACGGAAACTCCACGACCGTAGCGACAAATTCCGCATCCTTAGCCGACCATGCCAATCGGTACGTATAGCGTTCCGCAGCCATTTGCGTTCCAGGCTTATTTGCCATGTACGTCCTCCAGACGGGCGATCGCTGCAAGTACCTGACGGACCTGGTACTCCTTTGCCTTACCGCTGTCATTTTGAATGTTGACTCGTGGGTCACCTGCCCAAGGAGTCCGGAACACTGCATGGGACGAGGCACTCTGGCGCGCTGTCCCGAAGTAGTACTCACAAACCTTGAGCAGTTCTAAGTACCTGACATTCCTTGGATTGTGGCGCATTGCTTCCACAATCTTGGAGACGGAAGGCATTGGATATGGTACTACCAGCGGTACCACTATTCAAGGCACTGGGGCTTGGATCTAGCGCAGTTAGCCGCAGCAACCGCCCCCGCAGCAGCCACCCGAAGCCGAGCTTGACCAGCTGCGCCCACCGTTTGCAGTGCCGGCAGTGCCCGCAGTGCCCGCAGTGCCCGTAGAGCCGGTGCTACCGGTGCTGCCTCCACCACCGACAGCGGCGAAGGACAGCAGTCGCACGGTGTCGGCATGCCCGGCTGGGCAGGACGCCGGCTGGGACGACTGGTCCATCGGACGCGCCACGGTGAAGGTGTCCCCGCAGGCCCGGCAGCGAAACTCGTAGTTCGGCATGAGGCCAGGGTAGGGCAGGTTCGACGAAGAACCACGAGGTCGCCGGGCGCTGGGCCAGAATGCTCAGGTGGCCCAGGTGAACCTACCGGTCGAGGTCGTCGTCCGACGGCGTTGGCCTCGGCGCGCCTCCTGGGCAACCCGGTGGGCCAGTGATCGTGCGGTGCAGGCTGGCGTCGCGGGAGCCTCCTGGTCGATCGCCGGCACCTTCGCCCGCGGCCTGCTGCCGCGCTCGCCGCTCCAGCAGGCCGTTGCCACGGGTGCCGTTGCCGCAACGCACTACCAACTGACAGCCACCGCCTGGTCTGCACTGGAAGCCGTCGCCGCGCTGCCAGGCCGACGCCCCGGCTTAAAGGCAAGCCTGACGGTGGCGGGTGCCGCAATTGCGGGTGGCATGGCGACCTCGGTGGTGGCGTCGCGGGTTGCCGATCAGTCCATGGCGGCTTCTGCTGCGGCCACCGCCGGTCGCATGATCGCCTTCGCCGGGCTTGCCGGTGGATCGGCCGCGGCCTGGGAGGAGATTTTGCAGCGTCGCCTGGGTCTGCGCCCGGGCCTTGATACGACGTTGGTACCCAGCGTGCTCACCGGCGCCGGAGTGGTCGCCTTCAGCGTTGCCGCGCGGGCCCGCCGCGCCCACCAGTTCGGCATCGTCGCACCGGAGCGACACGCGGTGAGCAGGTCTGATGCGCGCACGCTGGCTAAGGCGGCGGGCCTGGGTGTCGGTTCCGCACTTGGCCTTGGTGCCTTGATGGTTGGTGAGCAGCTTGCGGCCCGCGGTATCGAGCGCGGCATGAGCGCGGTGGTCGGACGCGACACCGGTGCACTTGGGTCGCTTGTCGCGCACGGCGTAGTACTGGGTGCCATGGCAACCGGCGGGACTATCGCCCTGCGCCGCGTGACTGGTGTCGTGGAACGACGCGATGACATCGTCGAACCGGCGTACCCAACGCCGCCCACATCTCCGTTCGTCTCCAGTGGCCCACGCTCGGCGATGCCATTCGATGCGCTTGGCAAAGAGGGGCGTCGCTTCGTGTTGATGGCGCTCACGCCGGCGGAGATCAGAGCGGTGATGGGTGAAAGCGCCATCGAGCCAGTCCGAGTCGTCGGCGGGTATGAATCCGCCCGCGACTTGAGTGAACGCGCGAGACTGACCGTGCAGGACATGGTGGATTGCGGCGCGTTCGAACGCAGCACGATCGTTATCGGCGTACCCACCGGCGTTGGCTACTTCAACTACACGCTCACTGAGGCCTTGGAGTACCTGACCCGCGGAGACTGTGCCACGGTCGTGCCGCAGTACGCGCTGGTGCCGTCCGCGCTGGCACTTAACCGCACGATGGACGGGGAGCATCTGACCAAGCTGGTGCTGGAAGGGATTCGCGATCGCATTCGATCCTTTCCCGCCGGCATGCCGCAACCCCGCGTCTATCTCGTGGGGGAGAGCCTGGGAGCCAACGTGGCCCTGGATGTCGGGATGCTGCCGGGTGGAGCCGAAGGCATCCCGTCGCTCACCGCGTTGGATGTTTCCGGTGGGCTGTATCTCGGCGTGCCGTTCCGCACCCAATTCTGGATTCGCTGGCGTGAGGATCCGGCAAGCGTCGACCCCGGTCATACCGTCTTACAGGCCAGCCAACCTGACGAGGTACCACCGTTACCGCCGGGCCGTTCGCGCCACCTGATGCTGGTGCACCATGACGATCCGGTGAGCAAGTTCGGGTATCGGATGGTGCTGCAACCACCCTGGTGGATGGGTGCACCGGCCACGCGACCACCGTTGGTACCGCGCGAGGCGAAGTTTCGCCCCATCACCACGTTCGTGTTGGCCACCGTCGATCTTCTCAACGGCATGCATTCCAAGCCTGGTGCGTTCGTGCGCGTCGGCCACGACTACCGCATTGACGTGCGCCTTGGTCTAGAGCGCTCGCTGGGGTTGACAAGTTCCCCCGAGCAAGCCGAGGCGATCGAAGATGCGCTACGTCGTCGCGAACAGCAGTGGGCCACCCGCCGGATGGTGGCTCGCAAACTTGACCGGGCCCGCAGGTCCATTGAACGCACCCTGCAGGAATGGGGGAGCACCATTGACGTTGCCGACCTAGATCCGCAGGCTGAGGCAACACTGGGACCGCTGGCCCGGCTGGGCGAGATCAGCGGACCGCCCGGGTCCTAAGGATGCGCATAGAAAGCCTGACGCTGATTCGCGTCGCGATGCCTCTGGTGCGGCCCTTCACTACCTCGTTCGGATCGCAGTCCGCCCGTGAGGTGCTGCTGGCCTGCGTCGACATCGGTGGCACGCAAGGCTGGGGCGAATGTGTGGCAATGAGTGAGCCGGTATACAACGCGGAGTACGTTGACGGCGTCGAACATGTGCTCGTCCATCACTTACTCCCGCGATTGATGGTCGTCGACGACTTCGCGATTGAGGACGTCGCATCAATACTGCGGCCGGTTCTTGGCCACCACATGGCCAAGGCCACCATCGAGACAGCCCTGCTGGATGCCTGGTTGCGTAAAGAGGGACGCTCGTTCGCCGAGTACCTGGGCGCGACGAAAGAACGCGTACGTTGCGGCGTCTCCGTCGGTATCGCTGCGACGATCGACGAGCTACTTGCCGAGGTGGATGGCTATCGGCAGCAGGGTTACCAGCGCATCAAGTTGAAGATTCAGCCGGGTTGGGATGTCCAACCTGTGCGCCAGGTGCGCGCCCTCATTGGACCGGACCTGCCGCTGACCGTGGACGCCAACCGCGCATATGACCGGCAGAGCATGCGCACCCTGGCCGCCCTAGACGAGTTCGACCTGCAAATGATCGAACAGCCGCTGCCCGAAGACGACATAGCCGGTCACGTCCAACTCGCACAACTGGTCGCCACACCGTTGTGCTTGGACGAGTCGATCTGCTCGACGCTCGACGCTGTGGATGCGATCGAGCGGGGTGCTTGCCGCATCGTCAACATCAAGCCCGGTCGCGTGGGCGGCTATCTGGAGTCCAAGCGGATTCATGATGCCTGCGCGGAACGAGCTGTGCCCGTGTGGTGCGGTGGAATGTTGGAAACTGGCATCGGTCGTGCCGCAAACCTCGCCCTAGCGGCCCTACCCAACTTCACCTTGCCGAACGACACCTCAGCATCTGCCCGCTATTACCGACGTGATCTCACTGCACCATTCGTGCTGCAGGACGGTCACATCACCGTTCCCCAGGGCCCGGGTATCGGTGTGGACGTCGACCTGGACATGCTGCAGGACGCGATGACGGGCCGGCGTCACATCGAGCGCAGTGCCACTGGCCGTTAGTCCGGGGGACTCGCGAACTCTTCGTCGAAGATTGCCAGCACGGCGTCTGGGTCGAGTTGCAGTGCGGTCGCAAGGGCTTTGAGATGGCCGCGGGCATAGACATCCCCGCCACACATCGAGTAGTCGTCCTGTTCGATGGCCATCAAAATTGTGGTGCGCAGTCGCACCTTTTCGGCTAACTGGGCCTGCGACAGGCCAGCCTCTTCCCGAGCGACTGCCAGGTACGCACCTATTGGCATGACCACGCTCCAAGGCTTGAGCCCAATTCGCTAAGGGAATGTAGCGAACAACGGCAGTCATTGCCTAGACCTGGAACACGTGTTCTTGCCATCAACTTTGATGACGAGTGCCCCCGGCAGGATTCGAACCTGCGCGCATGGCTCCGGAGGCCACTGCTCTATCCCCTGAGCTACGGGGGCCAGGGAGCGGCCAGGCTATCAGCGCTGCGGCGGGCTTTGCCTTGGGTGCCCTCGGCGGCAAACACCGCTGATTGCCGGAGGATAGGCCTATGCCGGAGTTCGCCAAGCGTCTGCCGACCGGTGCGACGCTGCTGGCACGGCTTCCCGCGTGGCTACGGCCCTGGGTGGCCCGAGGCCGTGAAGTCACCAAGCGGGCCCAGGAGCAGGGCAGTTCTCTGAACGCTGCCGGGATGGCCTATTTCGCAGCCATCGCGGTGGGTCCGGCCGCGGTGGTGATCGGGGCGATTGCCGGGTTGATCCTCACGCCCGATCAGGTGACCGATGCGGCCAGCGCACTGACGCGAATCCTGCCTGCCGGCCAGACTCCGATCGAGCCGGCCCTGCAAGCCCTCGTCCAGGTGAGCGTGCAGGCATCCGCGCAAGCGGTGTCGATCACCTCTGTGATCGGCGTAGGGGTTGCCCTCTACGCCTCGTCCAGATTTCTGTACGGCCTGCGCCTGGCAATGCAACAGTCGTATCAGGTCGATGCTCCGTATCCGGGCATCATGGTGCGTGTCACTGCAGTGATCGGCACCGTCGTCGGCTTGGTCGTCGCGGCTGCCGTGCTCATGCTGGCCTCGCTGGCCGGTCCAATCCTGCGCGCGCTCGGCGACGGTTCACGCGGATTCTGGGCGAATCTGCTCGACAACGCAGTGCTGGCCTGGGTGATCATCGCGCTGGTCGTGGCCTTCGTCGTTCGGCTGGTCCTGCGTCGCGGATCAGGCGTGCGCATGCAGGTGGCGCTGTGGTCACCGGCGGTCCTGCTGTGCACCCTTTGGATCCTTGGGGTCAGCGCCGGGGTGACGTTTTATGCAAGTCGATCAAGCACATTAGGTGTCGCGATCGCGGTCTTCGGTGCGCCCATCGTGTTTCTGCTCTGGCTATACCTGTGCTTCATTGGCATCTTGATGGCGACGCATCTGCATGCCGCGATGCACCCGCACTCCGCGGCCTCGATTACACCTGGCTCAGTTGGAAAACCAGCGCGGTGGCCCGGCAATGATCGCCGTGGCAAAGCCCGCAATCACCCCACCAACCCCAGCTGAGAACGCATCGACGAACGGCAGCACGATTCCGGCAACCCAGGTGAACACGCCCATTCCCACCCCCGCAACGACTGCGAACGCAATGCGTCCACCTGCACCACCGCGAGACACCTCGCGTCCAGCGCTCGCAGGCACCGGTGAGGAGCTGCCGCCACCAGACTTCGCGCCAGTGCCGCCGGTTGCTGCGGAGACTTCGTTCAGCAGGCGTTGAATGTCGTCATCGGCCATACCGCATTCTCCGTCATCGAAGAGTTGAGCACAAACAGTTGAGTGAAACGGGAGAGGGGCCCCGCCGCTGGCGGGACCCCTCTGGTGAACGTGGATGGTTCCGAGCCGTTAGGCCGGGCGCACCTTGTCCGCCTGCGGGCCCTTCGGACCCTGGACGATGTCGAACTCCACAACCTGGTTTTCCTCCAGGGAGCGGTAGCCGTCCGACTGAATGGCCGAGTAGTGGACGAACACATCAGGTCCGCCATCGGCCTGGGCGATGAACCCGTAGCCCTTCTCAGCGTTGAACCACTTCACCGTTCCTTGTGCCATGTGCACTTGCTCCTTGTTCCCGCATCCCGACGAGCGGCTGCCCGCCGAGCGGCCTAGCCGTACAAACCGTCGTCCCGGATCTGTGCACGTGCTCAGAAAAGCGATGCCCGACGTCGCCGGCGGGTACCTCAGAACGGTGGTGCTGATAAGGCCTTGCCTGCTCGCAGCATACTGGGCAAGACCGAGCCCGCGCGCTGGCTACGCTCCGATCGTGACCCCCCAGGAAGTCGGCGACTGTGTGCGTTTTGCCCTGATTGATCTGGTGCGTGATGGTGCCCTTCAGGTACCCATCCCCGATCTGGTCAAGGTTGAGCGACCGAAGTCCCGTGACCACGGGGACTATGCGACCAACCTGCCGCTGACCCTGGCCAAAGCCGCCGGCATGCCCCCGTCCGCCATCGCGGAATTGCTCGCCCCGCGCATTGCGGCGGCCGCAGGTATCGCCTCCGCGGAGATCGCCGGCCCTGGGTTCATCAACATCCGCTTGGATTCGGCGGCCCAGGGCGCACTTGCCGCAACCATCGTGGAACAGGGCGACCAGTACGGGCGGTTGACCATGCTGGCCGGGCAACACGTCAATGTCGAGTTCATTTCAGCGAACCCCACCGGCCCGCTGCACCTGGGTCATACCCGTTGGGCTGCCGTCGGTGACGCGCTGGCTCGCGTGCTGCAGGCCGCCGGTGCTCAAGTCACCACCGAGTTTTACATCAACGACCGCGGCGTGCAGATGGACCGATTCGGAGCCTCCGTGCTTGCCGCCGCCACCGGCAACCCCGTTCCCGAGGACGGTTACCACGGTGGTTACATCCTCGACCTAGCCGCACGCATCACCGGCGAGCAGCCGGCCCTGCTGCAACTTCCCCAAAGCGAGCAACTACCCGCATTTCGCGAGGCGGCCTACCAGCAGCAACTGGCCCAGCAGCAGCAGGTGTTGGCTATCTTTCGCACGCACTTCGATGTGTGGACCTCTGAGCGGGCCCTGCACGACTCCAATGCCGTCGAGCATGGCCTGGTTCGCCTGCGCTCCCAGGGTCACGTTTATATAGGGGACGGTGCGACCTGGCTGCGCACCACGGATTTTGGGGACGACAAGGACCGCGTGCTCCTGAAGGGGGACGGCGAATACACCTACTTCGCCTCCGATACCGCCTACTACGTCAACAAACGCGAACGCGGATTCACCATCTGTATCTACCTGCTGGGTGCCGACCACCACGGTTACGTCAACCGCCTCAAGGCCCTGGCCGCCTGCAACGGCGACAACCCAGACGAGGTTGAGGTGCTCATCGGGCAGTTGGTGAAGATCACTCGGGGTGGTGAAGAGGTGAAGCTCTCCAAGCGGGCCGGCACCATCGTGACCCTGGAGGAGCTGGTCGAAGAGGTCGGCGTGGACGCCGCCCGCTACTCGCTGATCCGCTACCCGGTCGATTCCCCACTGACCCTGGACCTAGAAGAGATCACAAGGCGCACCAACGACAACCCGGTGTTCTACGTGCAGTACGCCCACGCGCGCATCGCCTCAGTGCTGCGCAATGCCGCCGATCTGGGTATCGACTGGCGGGCGGCAGGCCTGGACCCGGCCCTGCTCTCGCATGAGCGTGAGAACGACCTACTCGGCGTGCTCGCCGAGTACCCGCGCGTCATCGCCACCGCCGCCGAACTGCGCGAACCCCATCGCATCGCCCGGTATCTGGAAGGCGTGGCCACCGCTTATCACCGCTTTTATGACGCCTGCCGGGTGCTACCCCGCGGCGACGAACCCACCACTGCCGAGCAGATCGCCCGGCTGTGGCTATGCGCGGCGACTCGTCAGGTCCTCGCCAACGGCCTGGACCTACTCGGGGTCAGCGCACCGGAGCGCATGTAACGAGGCAGTAATCCCTGAGTGCCAGGGGCGCGCGCCTACGGATGAGAAAGAGGTAAGAAACGGAGAAGGTTGCCACTTCACCCGTTTTGGTCATGCTACTTTTTTCAGGACATGCTCATTCGTGTGAACGGAGTCCGGTGTCCACTCCCTCCCGCGGTTGGAAGGCCCTGCTCACTGCAGTTCTGACTGCAACAAGTGCGATAGGTCTGGCAGGTATTCAGGCGCCACCTGCATCGGCAGGAACCGGCCCAATGACCGGCTCCGGGGGCAATTGCTTTAGCGGGGGTGCCATCCTGCCTACCGTGGCTCCGACGTCGGGACCAAACACGGGTGGCACGACTTTGGTTTTGCGTGGTTTCACAGGCCTTTTCGGGCCAGGGATCGTGGCGGTCAAGTTTGCCCAAGGCGGCGTTGACGTCACGGCAACGGCCGTCCTCGCAGCGGGAACTTCGGCACCGTGCGACACCGTGACGGTGACGACGCCCGCCGTGTCCTGGTCCGGGGGGACGACCACCCTGGTATTCGTCTGTTCCGCACCGAGTACTCCGGGCTGCAATGCAAACGGCGAAGCCCTGTTGGGTTCCAGCGCCTTCTTCACGACAGCGTTCTCGTTCACCGGCGGTGGCGGAGGAGGCGGCAGTGGTGGCAGTAGTGGTGGCAGTAGTGGTGGCAGTAG
>JAGWVT010000043.1 GCA_018970765.1 Actinomycetales bacterium | reverse complement strand
GGGGCCGGCAGCCTTGGCTGCCGGCCCCACACTATTGACGCATCGGAATTTGACTTACCGGAATTCGCCGGTGACCGCGAACGACGTAGGTGTGTTCGGGTTCTGGCTTACCAGCCAGATTCAAGTTGGGTAGCGCCGTCAAGAGTGTCCGAAGAATTGCCTGCAATTCCATCCTGGCCAAAGGCGCACCCAAGCAGAAATGTGTGCCAGCGCTGAAGGTCAGGTGGGGCTGCACTGGTCGCAACGGATCGAATGTTTGTGAATCAGCAAAGCGACTTGCGTCCCGGTTGGCCGCACCGAGTAGCAGTCCAATACGGTCACCGGATTGAACACCAGGCAGGCCGAGGTCATCGGCAGCACCGACAACCTGCCGCTCAAAGAGTTGCAGAGGCGCTTCGTACCGCAGGAACTCCTCGACCGCACACTCCCAAGCTTCGTCCTCAATCACGGCATTGCGCTGGGCAGGATCGGCAAGCAGGAGGACCAAACCATTCCCAAGTGCGTTGATGGTGGCGCCCGTACCGCCGTTGAACAGCAGAATGGCGTTGGCGACTGCTTCCCTGCGGTCCAGGGTGGCATCTTCGACCGCGTTGGCCAGTGTCAACATGGCGGCGGGTGCTGGTCCCTGCACTTCCAACAGTTTCGACATGTACACCGCGAACGCCTCCGCGCCTTGGATGCCGCGCTCATCGTCCTCGGGAGAACGCGCATACTCGAAGAGGCGCACCATTGCCAGGGACCAGTCATGTGTCTTGTGCTGATCTTCAGGGGGTATGCCCAGCAGGGCGCATACGACGCGGATTGGCAGCTGCTCGGCAATAACTGACACTAGGTCGAAGACTCCCTGTGACGCTATGGCATCAGCCGCCTGCGCAACCAGATCCGTGCACACCCCATTCACGGCATCGGAAAGGTCCGCCAGTCCGGTACGGGTGAACTGAGGGCTCAAGAGGCGACGCATCCGGGTATGCGTTGCGCCCTCGGTGTCAAGCATCGCATGGTCGTTCAGCCAGTTGAACGTTTGCCACCGTTGTTCGGGCTCGCGACGTTGGAATACCCGAGCAAGGCTCGGATGTCGCAGCAGTCGATTACAGTCTTCGTACCGGGACACCAGCCACATCTGTTGCGACTGTGACCACAGCACCGGTGCCGCCTCCTGCATACGGGAGTAGCAGGGATAAGGGTCGGCGACGAATGCCGTATCGGCCGGGTCGAACCCCAGGGATTCCGCGGTTGGACGAACACCGCTATTCACCGCAACACTCCCTTAACTCCTGGACGAAACTATTGAACGAGACTCAGTCCGATAACCCCCGCGATGATGACGATCAAGCCGACCAATTGGCCACGTACGAGTTTCTCCTTGAACAAGAAGAAGGCAAGTACAGCGGCGATCGGAGCCATCTGCGACGACATCACCGCCGTGATCTGAATATTCAGCTCGGCACCTATGGCGTAAAGCGTGATGCCAACGAGATCGCACACAGCCAGCAATAGCAACAGCGGTGCTGCCTTGCGGGTGATGCGAAGCTTCCCGGTGAGCAGCAGAGGAACGGTAAGTACGATCGTGCCCACCAGTCGGCCTGGGATCAGGAGCCAACTCAGCGGGAGTTCAGTACTGAGAACTCCGACGGTGACTAGGGCAGCACCGAAAAACAACGCACCCAGACTTGCCAGCAATACCGAGCGCAGCGGTCTTTCGTTCTCAATCGGTACCGGATCTTTCGTGCGTGCGGAGATCACGATGCCCAAGACGATCACGCTGAGCAAGGCTGCGATCAGCGGAGCCAGCGACCGACCGATCAAAAGGGCGATGATGACTGCTACCGCACCCTGCGTGGCCACGATGGGGCTGACAACGCCAACCTTGCCGACGCGAAGTGCGGCGTTGACACATATCAACCCCAAGATGTTGCCCGCTCCGGTCACCAACATGAGCGTCGCGTTGGTGACATTCAGATTTGGTGGAATGCCGGTGGCGATGGCGAAAGGTAGCGCCATGATCAGCCCCATGGTCGCTGCCGAACCAACGACCACGCGCGGAGTGAGCAGACGGCTGCAACGCGCCGATGTGATCATGCCTACGGCGAAGACGAATGCGGTCGCCAAGCCGAAGACGATGCTCTCCACCTGCTCATGCTAGGGGTCTGAGAATCCGACCAACCCTGAATCAATGATCAACACAATGACAGGTGTACCTGAAGCCGAGTCTGGGCTATGTTCGCCGCGTGGATGCTCTGCCACAAAGGGTTCTTGCAGTCGGTGACCTGATGGTCGAACTGTGCTTTGTCGTGTCTAATGCATGGTCGACGGAACCAGACATTCCGGTATTCGATCAACGAATTAGTTGTGGCGGATCTGCAGCGAACTTCTCCGCGTGCCTCGCACAATTAGATCAGCCGGTTCGCCTGTTGTCTCAGGTCGGCTCCGACGATTTCGGCAACTACTTGCTCGAGGATCTGGCTAACTACCGAGTGCCCCTGGCAGACATCACTCGACTGAGCGGGCCGTCGTCCGTTACCGCCATCATCATCGGTTCAGATGGCGACCGGCGCTTCCTGAGCTATCGAAGTCCAGCAGAGGTCGACTACAGCACCTTCGATCCAGCGAGCGTGCTAAGCGACTGCGGCTGGCTGCACATCTCGGGTTTCGTCTTCCAACGAGCAGATTCGGCTACCTTCGCTCGTCAACTCGTCGAAGTGGCACATGACATGGGCATCACGGTATCCATCGATCCTTCGCCCCTATTTGCTGAGTACGTCACCACGGATCCAGCCCTCCTGCCACTGGTTGACTACCTCTTTCCCAATGAATACGAGGCACGTGCACTCACCGGATTGGATGACCCAGTTGCGGCCGCTCGAGAACTCCATGCACGTGGGGTGGGAACGGCGATTGTCACGATTGGGCCAGGCGGGTGTGTGCTGGTCGGAGGTCAGGGAACCAATCTGCAACTTGCAACTCCCGCCGTCTCCAACGTTGTGGATTCGACCGGAGCAGGTGATGCCTTTGCCGCAGGCTTCATCGCAGCCATCCAGGCCGGGCAGATGCCCGAAGCAGCTGCAACCCTGGGCATGCATGTTGCTGCTTCAGTTATCGCGCAGATCGGCGGACATTGTGGCGCACCGTCGCGTCAACAACTTCTTGCCTCACATCCGGAACTGGCGCCGATCCTGGCTCGACTTGCGCAATCAACAACTGCCACGGAAGGAGCATGAGTATGAGCATCCGCATCAGTGACGAGGTTCGTCAGGCCATCGCTGAAGGCAAGCCGGTGGTGGCACTGGAGACCACCATCGTCGCCCATGGCATGCCCGAACCAACGAATATCGAAACTGCGCTGGCGGTCGAGGGAATCCTCCGCGACGGCGGGGCTATCCCGGCGTCGGTTGGTCTCATCGAAGGTGACATCGTCTGTGGCCTCTCGGAAGCTGAACTGGATCGACTGGCGCACGATCAGCATGTGGTCAAGGCCCAGGAGCGTGACTTCGGCCGCGCCATCCGCAATCGACTCAGCGGTGCGACGACGGTGGGCGCCACACTCTTGGTGGCCGCACGCTGTGGCATCGAAGTCCACGTCACCGGGGGTATCGGAGGTGTGGCCCCCGAGGTTGGCATGAACCTCGACATCTCCGCGGATCTTCCCGCGATTGCACGATCACCGTTAATCACCATTGCGGCCGGCACCAAGGCATTCATGGACACCGCAGCCACACTGGAGGCCATGGAGACCCTTGGCGTTCCAGTTGGTGTCTGGCAGGCCGATGAGTTTCCATGGTTCTACTCCACCAGCAGTGGCCTGAAAGTCGAATGGCGCGTGGAGAGCGCCCAAGAGATCGCCGAAATCTTCCGCGCCGAGCGAGACTTGCGCCCGGGCGCGGGCATGTTCCTCGGTGTGCCCCTACTCCCCCCGGATGCGCTTCCAGCCGCACAAACTAGGGCGGCAATCGACACCGCTTTGCGGCGCATGCGCGAGCAGGGCATCACCGGTAAGGCAGCAACACCATTTCTGCTGAGCACCATCTTCGAAGAGACAGGTGGCGCAAGCCTGACCGCCAACGTCGCGCTGATCAAGAACAATGCGCGCGTGGGTGCTCAAGTCGCCGTTGCCGTAGCGCAGTCCCGGCTAGCGATCTAATTAGGGGGTGAGCGATGACGACCCTGCTCATCCAAAACGTCCACATCCTCACCATTGATAACGAGGACCGCCGCTATCCGCAGGGGTTCCTGCTCATTGAGGACGGGGCAATCGCTGCCCTTGGACCTATGTCCGACTGTCCAAGCATTGCCTCCGACGTAGCGCGCATTGACGGGAGTGGGCCGGACGGATCCTGCCAATTTGCATTTCCGGGGTTTGTCAACACACATACCCACAGCTTCCAAGCACTCACGCGTGGCGTGGGCGAAGGGCTACCTGTCTGGGAGTGGTTCAGCCAAGCTCTGGACCTCGTTGTCGGCCACCTCACTGTCGAGGATGCCCGACTGGCTGCTCAGGTGACCGCCTTGGAGTCCCTGCGATCAGGCTGCACGACCGTCGTTGACTACAACTACCCGCATCCACAGGCCAACATGGCCGATTCAGCCATTGCGGGCTTTCGCGAGGTCGGTGTACGCACGGTCCTAGCTCGGGGAATCATCGACACCGGCGATGTCCATCCGACCATCGTGCACGACACCGCAAGCGAAATTGCGGACTGTCGACGTCTCCTCGAGGACTATCACCGCAGCGACGGCGACCTGGTGCGCATCTGGCTTGCGCCGTACACGATCTTCAGCACGAGCACTGAGGCCATGCGTGCCAGTCATGCCCTCGCCCAGGAATTCGGCACCGGCGTCACCATTCACGCGGCAACCCCATCGACGCTGGAAGCGGCTCAGGCCCTGTTCGGGACCTCAGACATCGTTCATGAGGAGGCACTGGGCATGCTGGGCCCCAGCCTGCTGTTGGTGCACTGCACACATCCGGGGCAGATTGAGCAGCAACTGCTGGCCGAACACTTCGTCAAGGTCTCGCACAACCCGGCTAGCAACGCCTATCTGGGCGAGGGGGCGTCCCCGATCATCGATCTGCTCCATCGCGGCATCACTGTCGGATTGGGAACCGACGGTCCGGCCAGCAACAACAACCAGGACATGCTTGCCGTGCTCAAGTTGACGGCGCTGATTCAGAAAATGCTCCATCAAGACCCTGCGGTGATCGACGCGCGAACCGTGCTGCGTATGGCCACCGCGGGAGGTGCCGCATGCGTTGGCTGGTCCGACGGGATCGGCTCACTGGAACTTGGCAAGCGGGCGGATATCGTTCTGATGGATCCTTGGTCGGCGAATACCGTTGCCTTCGACGACCCGGCTGTCAGCCTGGTCTATAGCGCGACTCAGGAGAACATCCGTACAGTGCTCGTCGATGGTCGCGTCGTGATGCGGGATCGGGTGATCCTGGGCAATGCGGGAACTCTCGACGAGATGGCCATCCTGCGCCGCGCACAGCAGGCGGGGGTGGACCTGCGAGCTCGCTCAGGTATCTAGACCTCGGCAAGGAGATCGAGCAGGTCCAGATCGTCCACCACGTTGTGTTCCAGGATGATCCGCTCGACCCCCATCGAGGCCCACAGGGCAACCTGCTCGCGAAATTCCGACACGGTCCCACCCGGCATCCCCGAGTCACGCCAGGCAGACATGGTGGCTGGCAAGCCGGCAAACACGCGACGATGAGCAGCCAGTCGCTGTTCGACTTCGGCATCCGTTCGACCGAGCAGGAACGGCGTCATCAACGAACGTCTGACGGACGTCGGATCACGTCCCTGGTCGAGGCATGCTTGGGCGAACTGCAGCTGCAGTTGCGCGTATTCATCCGCCCCTTTGTAGAAGCAGTTCCACTCTTGCGCGAAACGTGCCGCCAAATTCAGCATGCGTGGCCCGGCACCCCCCAGGATGATGGGTGGGCGAGCGGACAACGGCGCTGGAACAAGGGCCGCGTTGTCGAGCCTGAAGTGTGCGCCTGCGTATGAATGCACCTGACCGTCCCAGAGGAGGGTCAGCACCTCCAGCGCCTCTTGGAGCTTGTCGACACGCACCCCAGGGCTGGGAAAGTCGAATCCGAACATGCGGTGCTCGGCCTCGTGCCAGGCGGCTCCGACTCCCAGATCAATGCGACCCTCAGTGAGCCACTCCAGTGCGATGACGGACTTCGCGAGGTCTGCCGGGTGCCTGAAGGTCACCGGGCTGACCAGCGGACCGATACGAAGCGTGTTGGTGCGCGCCGCGAGAGCGGCCACGGCAGGCCAGGCAGGCATGACGGCTCGCCCGCTGGTTGGATCGACCGGCGCGAAATGGTCCGACAGGTAGAGGGCCTCTATCCCCGCTGCCTCGGCACGCTCCGCCGTTGCAAAGAGTTGGGGCCAAGTAAGGCCTTCCTGGCTTTCGAGCAGGATCGCGTACTTCATTGGCGTCATTGGCTGGCGTATCCCCCGTCAATCAGGATTGTTTGACCGGTGACGTAGTCAGCCGCGGGACTGGCCAGGAAGGTGATGACCTCAGCGATCTGCGCGGGTACCGCATAAGCACCATTCGGGATGGCAGCAACCACCGCCGAACTCCCCGCGTTGAGTTCCTCACGTGTGTGTGATTGCAGGAACTGGTCGACGAAGAGATTCGTGGCGACCACACCTGGCGCGACACAGTTGACCGTGATTTTAAATGGCGCTAGCTCGAGGGCCATGGTGCGAGACAGCCCAACGACGGCCGCCTTTGATGCTCCGTAGACCGCGTGGCTTGGCATGCCGAGTTGATGGCCAACCATAGATGCGGTGTTGACGATGGCCGCGCCCTGGGCCGCCTTCAGCAGTGGCAGGCATAAGCGACTCAGGTCGAAAACTGCCCGCAGATTTACTGCGATCATTTGATCAAACTGGGCGTCAGTGGTGAGTTCGAACGAGTCAGCTAACCGCAGGATGCCGGCATTGTTCACCAGCGCATGCAGGTGGCCATGCTCCGTCGTGAGGTATTCGACCAGTTGCCCCAGGTAGGCACGATCCGTGACATCACCCGCCAGGAAGTGTGCCGTGCCCCCGGCCGCGTTGATTTCCTCAGCGACCTGTTGACCTGCGCCGGAGAGATCGGAGAGCAGCACAGTGGCCCCGCGCTGAGCAAGCACCTCAGCGGTGGCACGGCCGATGCCGTTGGCCGCGCCGGTGACCAGTGCGACGCGACCGGTGAGGTCGACACCCGAACCAGCCAATCCACTCACCGGTAACTCGCTTCGATTTCAGCCGGCGTCGGCCACTGCTCCATCGTGTAGTAGGCCTTCCAGGCCACAGTCTCGAAGTACTCCGAGGTGAGGAAGATCCGCTCAAGGTTTTCGCGACGGGCTGGCGAACAGCCCTCGACCAGACGGTCAAGGAGTTCAAGAAGTGCCACCACGTGACCATCGAGACCTGCATCGCTGCCGTAGGTGCGGAACCACCAGGCGTAGGGGTTGTCGTCGCTGATCTGGTGGTCCTTCAGGATGCGCTTGGAGAGAATCTGCCAACCCACCAAGCACGGCGTGATTGCGGTAAGGATCTCGGCGAGTTCGCCCTTGCTTGCCGAAGCGAACTCGTGCTGCGCATAAGAGTGCTTGGTTGGACCCATGCGCTGAGCTTCGAGCTCTGCCTGGGTGATGCCTACGGAGGCCGCAAATCGCCCGTGCGATTCCATCTCCTCGTCCACAATGTAATTGAGATAGCGCTGCACGGTGCGCATGGAGTCAAAGTCCGGCGCACGCAGAACGCCAAGAGCGAGAATGCGCGAGAAGTTGATCAGGTACGGATAGTCGACCTTGACCCAGTAGACGAGTCGCTGCTGATCCAATGTTCCCGCGATCATCTCCTGCATGAACGGGCTCTTGGTCTGAGCCTCAAGGTAGGGCTCCGCCTTATCGAGCATGTCCTTGGTGAATCCCATGTTGCCCTCCCTTGCTAAGTGGTGCCGCTAGCCCGCTGCACAACGAAAACCTGGTCCACCGGCTAACGCATAGCCAGAAAACTCAGGAAGCGCCCCCCTACGAAAGCTGCACCGTCCGAATTCATTGGTGTAGAACCATGAGCCGCCTCGCAGGACCCGACAGTCGGCCTGCGTTGCGGGCGATGACGCAGTGCTGCCCGGGTACGGCAGGTAGCGATCCTCGACCCACTCCTCAACATTGCCCACCATGTCCATCACGCCGTACGGACTGACATTGCCCGGATAAGACCCATTCGGAACGGTCATCAGCCCAAGTGGTTTGGCCGAATCCCAGAAGTTGGCATTCGCCTCGATAAGCGTCTGCCCCCATGGCCAGATGCGCCCATCAGTTCCGCGGGCAGCCTTTTCCCACTCGGCCTCCGAGGGCAACCGCGCACCGCGCCATGCGGCATAGTCACGCGCCTGCTGCCACGTGATTCGCTCAACCGGGCAGTCCAGCATGTTCACCGTCGGACCGGACTCGGGCCAGTCCGGAACCCACTCGGCCCCGGTTGCCTTGATGTAGGCCAGGTAATCGCGACAGGTGACCGGCCAACGATCGATCCAGTACTCAGGCAGCTCGACCGTCCTGACCGGACCTTCGATGTCATACCAATCGCTACCCATGGTGAAGGGTCCCGCGGGAATGCAAATCATGCGTTCGGTGTCCACGCCGGCTCCCATCACAAGTCCGAATCCAGCAGCACACACCTAAAGCCCGGACCCCCAAGTTGGCCGTACCCGGTGGTATCCAGGTCCGGAGACTCGAAGCATCGATAGGACCCGCGCGCATGTGTCATCGGAAAGATCCAAGATCCGCCGCGAAGCACCTTCATCCCGACGCCGTAGCCCACGCTTGAATAGTCCGCGCCTGGGTATGCGTCGTAGTCGTCCTCGCACCACTCTTCACACAGTCCGACCATCTGCTCACAGCCATAGGGGCTCGCGCCCTGGGGTCTGGCGGTGACGGGTTCGGAGTGCGCACCGGTAACCGCTGAGGTCTCCCAGGTCAGGCACCGAACTGCATCGAACTCATTGCCCCAGGGGTATTCCAACCCTGCCGGTCCCCGTGCGGCCTTCTCCCACTGCATCTCAGTGGGCAGGCGCTTGCCGTGTGCATCGGCGTAGGCCCGGGCGTGGACCCAGTTGATCTCAGCGGGATGATCGTGCTGACCATCCCGATAGGTGCCACCCGCCCAATGCAGGGGTGGCTCAATGCCACCGGCGTCCACGAACGCCTTGAATTCCGCGTTGGTGACCAGGTAACGATCAATCCAGAACCCGTCCACCTGCGCCATGCGTGCCGGACGCTCACGTGCATACCTATCGTCCCCCATGGGGAACTCGCCCGCGGGCACGTAGACCATGCCCGCTAGGCGTGCGTCACCCGTGCTCTCCCCCGTGATGATCGCCGCGGTCAACGCCGTGCATCCACGGAGCCGTGCCACGGGATCAGTCGTCGCTCAGCAAAGGTGACCAGTCCGTAGAACACGAGTGCGATGCTCGCCGACACAGCAACAGCCGCCCAGATTCGAGCCGAATTGTTGGTGTAAGCAGCCGTGAGGATGACGTACCCAAGGCCCGCATTCGCCTGGATGAACTCGGCAACCACAGCAGCTAGGACTGCAGCCCCGGAAGCCACTCGCATGGAAGCGAAGAAGAATGGCAGTGACGAGGGCATGCGAAGCTTCACCAGCTCTTGGAAGCGATTTGCGCTGAGGACGCTGAACAAGTCCACCTCACGCCGGTCTGCTGCCTTCAAGCCCTTGAGGGTGTAGATGGTGACTGGGAAGAAGGTCAGCAGAGCTGCCACGAAGATCTTCGACGCCATCCCGAATCCGAGCCAGATAATCACTGCCGGAGCAATGGCAACGATCGGGATATTGAGGCCGATGACGAGGTACGGGGACATGCCACGCTCAAGAAATCGCCAAGAGTCCAGCAACAGAGCGACGAACACTGCCGCGGCCACGCCAAAGGCAAATCCACTGGCCGCTTCGACCAGCGTGACCCAGCCGTTGCGCAGAAGTGACGTTGAGTTCTCAATACCCTCGGAAACAATCAGGTCCGGTGAGGGCAGGATGTACTTCGGTAGGCCCCAGTACTGCGCGGCGATGTACCAAAGCGCAAGCACCACGATCGCAACGATGATCGGTGGCCAGAAGGACGCCAGTGCATTGGCGCGACGCAGGCTCGAACGGCTAGCGGTGCTCATGCCTTCCCCTTGTCAGCGTTGTAGGTGGCCCCGTAAAGGGCTTCCTCAGCCTGGATGCGAAGTTCATTGAAGCGATCGGAGAAGAGCTGCTCCTGGGTACGCGGTCGCGGCAGATCAATGGTGAACTCTTTGACAATTCGCCCTGGCCTTGCCGCCATCACTACGACGCGATCTGATAACTGAATGGCTTCGCGAATATTGTGAGTAACGAACAGAATCGTCGTCGAACTCTTCGCAAAGACTTCGAGTAACCAGCGGTTCATATCCTCGCGGGTGATCTCATCAAGGGCCGCGAAAGGTTCATCCATCAGGATGATGTCCGGTTCCATCACCATGGAACGGGCGATGGCAACGCGCTGTTGCATGCCGCCCGAGAGTTGGCGAGGGTAGTTCTTGGTGAAGTCCTTAAGTCCAACCCGCTCGATCATGGCCATCGCCCGTGGCATGGCATCGGAGCGCTTGACGCCAGCAATCTCCAGAGGCAGTAAGACGTTCTTCAATACGGTGCGCCACTCCAGCAGCGTTGCGGACTGGAAGACATAGCCGACCTCACGCTTGCGAATAGCTTCCTTCGGGGTGAGGCCGTTGACTGTCACCCGACCGCCAGAAGGTTGCAGGAGATTGGCTACGCAGCGAAGCACAGTGGTCTTTCCGCAACCCGATGGGCCAATGAGGGAAACGAACTGCTTTTGCGCGACATCAAGATTGAAGTCCTGGAGGGCCTTGAACTCCCCACTTGACGTGCCGAAGGTGATGCTGAGATTCTCAGCAAGCACTGCCGCTGTCACTGACTGCTCCCTTCCGGCCCACTGTGTGACTGTGGGCACTTCGCGCTCAGGCTCGTCTTCGGATCCGCGATCCGAGGCCCCTATCCTTCCCGAATTTCTCCCCCGGCACAGCCGGTTTTTGCGCACCAGGGGTGCGCGGGATTCAACCCGCGCACCCCTGGACTCACGCTGTGCTGACTACCAGGTGATCGTGCGGTAATCCGCAGGCACGGCATCCAGGAACTGCGAGGTGTACGCAGCCGTAACGTCCGCCGGCTCCTTCAGCTGACCGGCCGCAAGTGCCGCGTCAGCCGACTGCTGCCAGCTGGTCTGCGGCATCGCGCCGATCATGCCTTCCTCGCCTGCCGGGCCCTGAGCCATCAGGTTGCACATTTCCTCAACCTGGATGACCTGCAGCTCCAGATCCAGATCCGGAGCGGCATCTACGGTGAACTGGGCACCTGCCTTGCGGTTTTCCTCGCTGGAGCAGACCCACTGCCAGCCGCGAAGGGTGGCATTGACAATGCCTTGGACCATCTGCGGGTTCTCCTGAACCGTGCTCTCCAGCGTCACGATGGAGTCACCGGGCAGGTACAGGCCGAGGTCAGCAGGACGCAACTCGTTGACGTCCGTGCCTGCAACGTAGCCTTCCTTGTAGACCACGTGCTTCTCGTTCCACTCCGTAGCGCTCGCGCAGTCGAAAGCATCATTGAAGAACTCATCCATCGAGAACTTCTGGGGCAGCCACTCAACATCGGCGACCTGCAGGCCGGCCTTGACTGCGGCGGCCTGGAAGCCTGCCTCGCCGCCGCCCAGCCAAACGCCGATCTTCTTACCCTTGATCTTGTCGAAGCTGTCGATCCCGGTCGATGTCTTGCACATCAGCAGCAGGCCGTCAGCCTGGTTAATGCCGCTGACACCCACGACCGGAATACCTTCTGCACGGTTGGTGTACACACCAGCCGGGTTCAGCACGGCGAACTGTGCGGAACCAGCAGCCAGCAGTGCACCGGCGCGTACATCGGGGCCACCAGGGACGATCTCAACGTCGAGACCCTCCTCGGCGAAGTATCCGTTGTTGAGCGCGGCGAACTGGCCGGCTTCCTCACCCTGAATCACCCAGGGCATGACGTATGCGACCTTGGTCAGCTCAGCTGGCGCCTCTGATGCCGCAGCCGAAGCTTCCCCGCCGGCTGCCGCACTCGCGTCCCCGCCCGCGGTGTCGGAGCTGCTGCTGCACGCAGCAACCAAGACCATGGCCAACCCGAGGCCGCCAAGTGCAACGGAGGTCGTGAACTTGCTCCGTCGATGTGCGATCTTCACCTGCTCTCCCTTCACCATGTAACGAATCATCGATGGAAACGACCATCGAACGATGTTTGGCCAACACGCGTGTGCGGGCGGACCCGAATTGAGCTGATCCCAATCCGTTATTCGCAGTCGACACCAGCGGTGGAGTCATGTCAAGCGACTTTTCCGAATTGTCATCGGCCGTTTTGTACGAAACACAAGTGTTATGGCGTTGCCGCATCATTCTTAACGAGTTGTTGGGCGTTGCCGCAGTCTCGAAGGCAGTCAGTCTTCGACGTCGTACAGCTCGAGCGCGGCCGATGCAAGCACGCGGACCGCATCGGGGGCAGTGAACTCTTCACGAATGGCCGCAATATTCGCTTCCGGGTCCGAAATCGAGAATGGGTGATCGGTCCCGAACATCAAATGCCCGACGCCAACCAAGTCCGCTGCAGCGCGTAACGCACGTGGGTGATACAGCACGGCGTCGAGGAACAGTTGGTGGAGAACCTCACTGGGCGGAGTCAGCATTCGATCGACCAGGTTCGGGTCTGAGCGCCAGCCGGCGTCCAAACGTCCGGCGAGATACGGAATTGTCCCGCCACCATGCGAACCTACGATGCGCACTCCCGGGTAACGGTGAAGCACGCCTGCGAACACCAGTCGCGCGAGAGCGACGGTGGTTTCAATCGGAAACGCCACCGCAACATGCATCGCATGCCCAAAACCCTCAAGTTCATCCGTCGCCGAGCCGTGATGCGGATGAAGGAGGAGCGGGACACCGGTCTCCTGAAGTGCCGCCCACACCGGGTTCAGGTCTGCGTCATCGAAGGTCCTACCGGCAAGGCGACTTCCGGTGATGACACCGTAGAGATCCTCCGTGTCCGCGATCTCTCGGACGATCGTCGCGACATTGTCAACACCAAGCCCAGGAAGTGCACCCATGCCAAGGATTCGCCCGCCAGTCTCCTTTCGACGCAGTGCAGCATCGGCGTTGAAGTACCGGGCCACCTCCATGCCCTCGGCCTCGTCGAATGGATCCAGCCACGGGTTGCCTAGCGACAGGATCGTCTGATCGATCCCGAAACGGTCCATGAACGCCAACTTCGCATCGAGCGACCAGTAGTCCTCGGTGATCAGTCGCCCACCTGCTCCTGAGGTTTCCTCTTCCTCAAAGATGACGAAACGTTCAACACCATCATCGTCGGAGATTCGGGGAATCACCGTGCGTGCTTTCAACATATCTACGTACCAACGCGGGTAGTAGTGCGAGTGCACGTCAATGATGGACGGTGCTCCCTCAGGCACGATGGCCCCTCCCTTTGCAGTGAATGTTCAACAACTTTTTTCATTCTGCAGTTCGGCACGAGACCTTTGACTGCCCAGCGCGACGGACTATAGCCTGCGTATCACCTGATATGGAACCATTCAGCAATCGAAATTCGGAGTTAACCGTGACCGAGCAACGAGCGCGCAATGCGGAAGTCATCGCCTTCCTTCGCCAGGGGCCACTGCCACTGGCCATTGCAGGTAGCTGGCGAACAACGGAGCAGACCTTTGGCGTCGAGGACCCAGCTAACGGCGCGATCCTGTGCCAGGTCTGTGCCGCAGACTCCGACGACGTCAACGATGCGGTAACGGCGGCACGCGCTGCGTTCCTCGATGGCCGCTGGCAGGACCTGCGCCCTGATGAACGCGCGCTTGGCATGTTGCGCTGGGCTCAACTCATCGAACGTGATGTGGAGATGCTCGCCGAACTGGAGAGTCTGCAAACGGGCAAACCGATCAGGGAGGCGCGTGGTGATGTCCTCCGCGCGCTGGACGGGCTACGGTTTTACGCTGCGGCTGCGCGAAATATTCGTGGCGAAACCATCAATGTGAGCCGCGCACATCACTCGTATGTCGAACGCGAGCCGCTCGGGGTTATTGCCTGCATCGTGCCGTGGAATGTGCCCATCGTCCTTACGATGTCCAAAGCAGCTCCCGCACTTGCCGCCGGTAACAGCGTCGTGGTCAAACCTAGCCAGACCACCCCACTGACAGCCATCAGACTTGCGCAACTCTGGGATGAGGCTGGGTTACCCGATGCGGTGTTCAGTGTCATCAATGGTTCCGGACGCACAGTGGGCGAGGCCCTCGCGGTGCATCGGGAAGTCGCCATGGTCACCTTCACCGGTAGCACCGACGTAGGCCTTCGTCTCGGCGAACTCGCTGCTCGGCGAAACACGCGCATCATGCTGGAGCTGGGCGGCAAGTCTCCAAACATCGTCCTTGATGATGCCGATATCGAGCGAGCAGTTGTCGGTGCTGCCCAGGCGATTTTCTACGGTCAAGGCCAGATCTGCGCAGCCGGCTCACGGCTGCTCATCCAAGACTCGGTTTACGACGAGGTGCTTGAAGGTGTCGTTGCGCAGGCCAAGGCGCTTTGTATCGGTGACCCACTGGATCCGGCAACGGAATTCGGAAGTCTGACTTCGGTCGGCCATCGTGACGAGGTTCTGGGCTGGGTGCGTCGTGCTGAGGGCGACGGTGCACGGGTGGTCGCCGGTGGTGGGATTCCAAGTGTTGCGAATCTTCCGAACGGTGCCTTCATGGAACCGACGATTTTGGTCGATGTTCCGCCGACAGCTCCTATTGCCTGCGAGGAGGTTTTCGGGCCGGTCCTCGTGGTGCAGCGAGTGCGTGACGACGAACACGCCATCGCCGTCGCCAATGACTCCACCTTCGGCCTAAGTGCCGGAATCTGGACCCGCGACTCAGCGAGGGCTCGGCGTATGGCACGCCGCCTGGAGACCGGTGTGGTGTGGATCAACGACTACGGCAAGTTCCATCCGGCAATGCCCTTCGGTGGCGTGAAACTCAGTGGGAGTTCACACCGCGAGTGGAGCCACCTAGCGATGGATGCCTTTCTTGAGCACAAATCAATTTGGGAGTGGGTGCAATGACGCAGAACACCGAAAGCCAGCCGCGCACGATCCTCATCACCGGGGCCAGCCAGGGCATCGGCCTCGCCTACGCCCAGGCATTTGCGCAGTCGGGCGCAAATGTCGTTATGGCTGATATTCGCGGCGCTGAGCAAGCAGCAGCGGGTCTGAGTTCGAGTTCTGTGATCGGTGTCACCGGAGACGTCACCGACGCCGCGCAAGCACAGGCAATCGTTCAGTCTGCAATCGATCGCTTCGGTCGTCTAGACATCTTGGTCAACAATGCGGCGTTCTATGCAGGACTGAACCTGGCGAACTTCGAGCAGATCTCAGAAGCCGATTGGGACCGATCGATGAACGTCAACGTGAAGGGCGTATGGCTGATGTGTCGAGTCGCAGCCCCGCAGATGCGCTCACAGGGCTGGGGCCGCATCATCAACGTTGCCAGCAATGTCGTGTTCATGGGCAAGCCGAACTTCCTGCACTACGTCACCTCCAAGGGTGCTGTTTGGGCCCTCACCAACGCCATGAGTCGGGAGCTTGCCGGCACGGGCATCACGGTGAACTGCGTTGCGCCGGGCTACACGATCACGCCCGCAACGCGTGAGATGGGCACACCCGAACAAGTCGCAGAGTTGGAGCGTCAGATCATCGATGCCCAAAGTGTCAAGCGGCTCTTGGAGCCCGAAGACATGGTCGGTGCCGTGCGATACCTGGCATCCGAGGATGCGGCTATGGTCACGGGGCAAACCATCATCGTCGACGGCGGTGTCATCGTCGGATAGGGCATCGTCGGATAGGGAGCGGCCATGAGCACCACATCACCAACGGTGCAGACCGTGACCGGCCCAGTGCCTGTGACGGAGTTGGGCTGGACCTTGGCCCACGAGCACTTCTTCACCGTCACCTACGACGTCCCGGGCGCCTACTTGGCGAGCGAGCGGATCGCCGCTCTGGAGTTGGCCGATGCCGCCCAGGCTGGCACCCGCTCGGTCATCGATCTGACGACCTTCGACCTGGGGCGCAAACCTGCGGCGATTCGTCGCCTGGCCGAGGCAACGGGCGTTCAGATCGTCATGGGTACCGGGTGGTACATCTACAAGACCTACCCGGCTTCACATGCCTTTACTTCGACAGCCGCGCTAACCGAGGAACTCCTGCGCGACATTGAAGAGGGTGAGGACGGCGTTCGACCAGGGGTAATTGGCGAGATCGGTGTAGCCGGTACTGCGGTGGAGGCTCGCGAGGAGCGAGTATTGCGAGCAGTGGGACGAGCACATCGAGCCTGCGGTCTGCCCATTTTCCTGCACCAACAACGCGTCTTCTCAGGGCCGCAGGCGCTCAACATTCTCCAGGAGGAAGGTGTGGAGCCCGGCTCTGTGGTGTTCTGCCACATGGACTCCATCGAGGATCCCGGCGTGCATGAGGCGGCAGTGGAACTCGGCGTGTGGCTCTCCTACGACCGCATTCAGGGCTGGGACCTAGTCCATCAACTTCGCCCGTGGGAGGTCGAACACCGCAGGAGTTTGTTAAACCGAGCTAAGACCCACGGGTTCCTCAACCGCATCCTGATGAGCACCGACTGCTGCGTCTTGGGAGACCTGGCTCGCTACGGCGGTCCGGGCTACGCCTACACCCATGGGAGTTTTGCCGAGCAACTGCGTACCGAGGGTTTCACCTCCGAGGAGTTGGATCTGTTGTTCGCCAACAATCCCCAGCGGCTACTGGGCGCCTAAGTCAGGAATCTGGTTGCGTATTGCACCACCACCAGCTAGTGCCTGAACCACGGTAGGCGCATCGCTGACCCACCCGAAGTGCGTGGCAATGTCGTAAAGCGTGGCCACCTGCTCGATGTTCGACATCGCCCCTACGCAGTCGGCGGGTACGACCGTGTCGTAGCCGAGGAAGAACGAGTCATGGGCGGTCGCCCTGACGCAGATATTCGTCAGCACACCCATCAGCACGACAGACCGAATCCCACGATCTCGCAACGTCACGTCGAGGTCCGATGCGAAGAAACCCGAATAGCGCCGCTTGAGAACAGTCAAGTCACCCGGAAGCACCGGGAGTTCATCGACGACCTGCGCTCCCCAACTACCCTCATATGTATGCGTCATACGTTTGGCAAACTCGCGGATTGGTTGCAGCGCGGTGCGGTGCTGTTCATTGATGAACACCACGGTTCCGCCAGCTGATCGCGCAGCCTGCAGCACGGCATTCTGCGCAGGACACAACTCAAGGGCGGCGGGATTGGCTAATGGACCCGGCTCGACACAGAAGTCGTTAAGCATGTCGATGACAAGCACCGCGGTCGTTATCGGGTCTAGTCGTAGCTCCCGGCCGAATAGTGCGCGATCCGAATATGGGTCAGCAGTTTCAATTGCCACGATCGCACTGTAGTGCGCCAGTGCACTCACGCGGTTGCATACAGGCGATCTGCCACAGCTCTCGCATCATTCAACACACGTCGCGTATCAATCGATTGCCCATCAATGTCAAGAACGTTTCCTGAACGAACGACCTGTGTGCCGCCCACAACTAAATCACGCACGTTGCCACCGGCATATGTTCGAAACAGAAACGTTGCCGGATCGTCCAGGGCACTGCTTGGACTTCCCGCGAACTCAATGGTGCGCAGGTCTAAGACAGCGAGATCCGCTGGCTTACCAGGCAGCAACTCCCCCAGACCCTCCCAGCCAATCGCACGAGCCGCACCTGTTGTGGCAAGTCGAAGGACCTGTGCTGGCTCCAAGACCGCACGACCGTCCGCGATACGACTGCGTTGCGAAGCCCAGGCAAGTTGGGCCTCTACCAGCATGGAACCTCGATCATTCGAGGCTGCACCGTCAACACTCACGGCAATGCGCTCATTACCGGCTGCCCAGTCAGCCAGGGGGATCAATGGGTACCCAAGCAACATGCTGCAACTCGGGTTGTGCACCACACCCATGTCAGCCGCGCCGAAGGCTCGAACGTCGTCAACGCTGAGTTGAGATCCGTGCGCCAGCCAGTTACCCTCTCTGACCAGGCCCAGACGCTCGGCAAAGTCGAAGGCTGTCTCTGCCTGGTTCAGACTGCTGGGCAATGGGTGAAAGTGCGTGTGGACCCCAACGCCGTGTTGATCCGCGATGGCCGTTAACTGGCGGTGAAAGGCGCCTGCATCGTCGAAGACTGGGGTCGTCGGACCGCAGGCCCAACGGAGGCGATCATTCGTCGGGCGCGCGAGAACTTCCGCAGTGCGCGCCAAGGCCTGGTCCTGCGGCTCCAGCAATCGGGTTAAGTCCACACCCTGGTCGCCCAGGATCTGCGCCAGCTGACCTTCCAAGCGTGGTGCGCAGCCGCGCACGTACATCAGTCGAAGCCCGAGTCGTTGCGCAGCACGCACTACCGGATCGACGAACTCTTCGCCGATGGGATGCAGATACTCAAACCCGGCAACCGTGGTGGTACCGCCAAGTGCGGCCTGCAGCAGTGACACGGTTGCGGCAACCTCGATGTCCGCGGGCGTCATCCGCGACCACGCGCGGTAGTGCACGGTGAGCCAGTCCAGCAGGCCACCGGGTACGGCAATGCCACGCGATGCGCCCTGCGTGAGGTGATGGTGTGCGGCAACAAAGCCAGGAATCACCAGACAGCCCTCGGCATCGATGACCCGGTCAGCCGTCGGTGGACTGCCACTTCCTACGGCAGTGACAGCACCGTCCTCGATGGAGAGCCAACCGTCGCGGGCAACGGGCTGGTCCCAGGCCGACACTAATGCTGAGGCATGGGTAATCACCAGATCGGGCACAGCCCGACCGTAGTGGTCTAGCTCTCCAAGTTCGCCATCACGTGCTTGATCCGGGTGTAATCCTCAAAGCCGTACATGGACAGGTCTTTGCCATATCCGGAATGCTTAAATCCACCGTGCGGCATCTCGGCAACTAGCGGAATGTGCGTATTGATCCACACACAACCGAAGTCCAGCAAGCGGGCTACCCGCATCGCCCTACCGAAGTCCTTGGTCCACACGCTGGACGCCAGTCCGTAGTTCACTCCGTTGGCCCAGGCGAGTGCTTCGGTTTCGTCCGTGAAGCGCTGCACGGTGATGACCGGCCCGAAGATCTCGTTCTGGATCATCTCGTCGTCCTGACGAAGGCCCGCAACGACCGTCGGCTCCACATAGAAGCCCCGGTCACCCTGGCGGTTACCACCTGCAACCACCGAGGCGTGTGCGGGAGTGCGATTCAAGAAGCCAAGAACCCGTTCCATCTGGCTGGCGTTGTTCACCGGCGGCACCATGGCATCGCCCGTTGGTCCGTCGGCGAATGTGGTTGCCGTCGCCTTGGCCTGCTCGGCGATCGCTGCCACGAAATCGTCGTAGATGCCGGGTGCTGCGAGGATGCGCGTACCGGCAGTGCAGTCTTGACCGGCGTTGAAGTAGCCAGCAACCGCCATCCACTCGGCTGTGGCTGCGACATCGGCATCGTCGAAGATGATCACCGGAGCCTTGCCGCCGAGTTCTAGGTGCACCCGCTTGACGTCCTTGGCTGCCTCTTCGGCGACCTGCATGCCCGCCCGCACCGATCCGGTGATCGCCACCATCTGCGGCACCGGGTGCGAGACCAGACTCCGTCCCGTGTCGCGATCCCCACAGATGACGTTCAATACGCCCGGTGGCAGCGCATCTGCCTCGGCGATGATCTCGGCCATCCGGACTGTGCTGACCGGTGTGGTGTCACTGGGCTTGACCACCACCGTGTTGCCAGCGGCAATTGCTGGTGCGAACTTCCAGACAGCCATCATCATCGGGTAGTTCCACGGAGTTACCTGACCGATGACACCAATTGGCTCGCGTCGGATCATCGATGTCATTCCGCGCATGTACTCCCCCGCGGCTCGGCCCTCGAGGACTCGCGCTGCGCCGGCGAAGAAGCGAATCTGATCGAGCATCGGTGGAATCTCCTCGGCCGCCGTGACCGGGATCGGCTTGCCGGTGTTCTCACTCTCGAGAGCGACGAGTTCGTCGGCGTGCGCCTCCAGAGCATCGGCAATCTTCAGCAGCGCCTGCTGTCGTTCACTTGGAGTGCTGTCTCGCCAGCCCGGGAAGGCCGCAGCGGCGGCGGAATAGGCCCGATCGACATCGGCCTGACCGCTCAAGGGGGCAGAACCGAAGACTTCGCCCGTCGAAGGGTTGACCAGGTCCGTGGTGCGGCCATCCGCAGCCGGAGCAGATTCGCCGTTGATGAAGTTGCGCAGCGCCTTAGTTGACATGGCGGGATGGTAGCGAGCCGTACGGGATTCGGGTGCCAAAGCGGGGAAAACCCACGGATTCCCGTCATTTCGCCGTCAAATTCGACGAATTCGCTTGCTTTTACCTACGAAATCCGCAACGGTAGACCTATGTCTCGTCGGGTGTCGGTAGACGAAGTCTCCGCCACCATCATCCGACTCCTGCAGCGCGATGGCCGAATGTCCTATGCGGCTATCGGCAAAGAAGTGGGGCTTTCTGAGGCAGCGGTACGCCAACGAGTGCAACGCCTGCAAGATTCCGGGCTCGTGCAAATCGTGGCCGTTACTGACCCACTCAAGTTGGGCTTCGGCAGAGCGGCGATGGTGGGCATCACAGTGTCTGGTGATCTCGAGGCAATCGGCGACAAACTCGAAGGCCTTCCTGAGGTGACCTA
>JAGWVT010000134.1 GCA_018970765.1 Actinomycetales bacterium | reverse complement strand
TCGGCCTGGAACAGGGCGAGCTTGGCCTGCTCGCGCTGGGCCGGATCGGGAATCAGTCGGTCGATGAGTTTGGCACCGGCTTCGAAAAGGCCGGGCGCTATGGTGGTGAAGATCGGGCTCATTGTGGGCCTCCGAACAGTTTGATTTTGACAATCGTCCCAGCCAACAGAGCCAGCACCAGGCCGGTGACCATCATCTTGACCAGCGTGAGGCCAGCGGTTTTCTTGGCCTCGTTGAAGGCATCGAGCAGGCTGCGCAGCTCGCGGATGTCGCGGGCGGCGTCCGGCCCGTCGAGGCCCACATCGGACAAGGCGTGGCGCGCACCCCGCTCGGCGGCACGCTCCAGCAGGGTCTCGAATTCGTCATGTGGCATGACCACCATGTCATCCATCAGGTGGGGTTCGTTCATCTTTAATCCTTTCAAATTTGATCGGCGCTGTGCACGGCCGGGTGCTCGGCGACACAGGTGATTTCCACCTGCTCGCCACGTGGGCGCACCGCAATCACCCGGGCCAGCAGGCTCCACTGCTCGGCGATGCCGAACGCGAAATGGGTGCGTTCGGCCGATAGGCCGGTCTCCATCGGGATGTCGGGCAGTTCAGCAAAGACCACCTGCTGAGGATCGGGGCCTGCTGTCACGGCATGCGGACCACTGACCCCACCATCGCGACGGCGCAGGGCCATGACGTGCGGTATGTGCGGCTGACCCTCTGTGAAATGAACCGGTTCGGACAGCGTGGCAGTGTGGGTGTCTGCTTCCCAGGCAACGATTTCGCCACCCGTGCCCCAACTGGGCATGTCGTGGGCAATGGCGATCAAATCGCCGTAGGTGGGAATCAAGCCCTCCAGCTCGGTGCGCAAGGTGATGATGCGGCGGCGGTAACGGTTGGCCGCCGCCAGGTACAACCCTTCACGCACCGCATGGGCTTCGGTGGTGCAACCGAAGAGGCGCAGCTTGGCCGGGTTGGTGCTGCTGGAGCCCGGCAGGCTCACAGTAACCTCGTCCGGCTTCCAGGTGCGGCTGCTGAAGAATTCCACCGTCACCGCGTCCGCGGTTTCCTCCCCGGCATCACGTACTGGATCTTGAGACTGTTCTTGACGATGTTGCGGGGACTGAAGAGCGCGACCGGCAACAACCGGGCTTCATCGCGCACCAGGCGCACAATGCCCCCTTGGAGAAACGGTACCGCCCGGCCACAGCGGGCCACCCGGGTCAGGGCTTCCCAGACGGTGACCTGCTGGTCAAACACGCCATCGAACTGATCGCCCCGGCTGCTCCAAACCTGATCGAGTTGCGCCAATGCAGCCAGGTCGATCCGGGCATCCGGCAGCTTCGCACCATAGCTTGCGCGCAGGATGTCGGCAAAGGCCCAGGCGATCGAGCGCGTGGGTACCGGCGTTGTCCATCCAGCCTCAGCAGACCAAACCGGCAGCTTGCGCGTGACGATGCAGTTGATCAGGCGGCTGGAGCGCTGCGACAGGTTGTCGGTAGCGCGCATGCGGATCGCTAGCAGCGTGACGTTGTCGGGGAAAGTGATGCCACCGGCCAGATAGCCGCGGGCCTCCCCCCAGCGCACTTCGTGCCCGGCACGTGAGTTGGCATCCTTACCATCAAGCCGCGTGGCGCGCACCTCGTAGCGACCTGCGGCAACTGGGTATTGGTAGGACAGGCGCTGCGGCGTGGTGGTCGCGGCCGTCAGGTTTTCACTGCCCAGCGTGAACCAGTCGTTCAACGGATCACCCTCCGCGTCAATCGCCCGGGCTTCGACTCGCCAGCTGGCACTGCGGCTGTCCAGTCCACCGGTATCGTTGGCGTAATACAGGCCGCGTGGCAGCAGGATGTCGATACCAATCTGCGTCACCTCGCTATCAGCCGGGTTGATGGCAAATCCCCCGGTCCAGGTACCGGCAAGCAGTTCCTGCCCAGCGACTTCGGGGGCGGTGTGAACTGGTCCCCAAACTGCGGACACCACGATTGGCAACGAAGCGTTTTCCACGGTCGGTCGGTTCGGTCGCTTGCGACGTACCGGAACCGGCCGGCGGTGGGAAACGCGTTGTTTGCCTCATGCACTATACCGGAGCTACTTTCTCGTTCTCAGCACGCCAACGACGCTCGAATTGAGCCGGTGTCACGTTGCCAAGTGACGAGTGTCGGCGCTCCGTGTTGTAGTACCCAATGAAATCCATAATCGCCCGCTTGGCCTGAGCTCGGGTTTTGAAGTGCTCCTCGTGCACGCATTCAACCTTGAAGGTGCCGTTAACAGACTCCATCGGCGCATTATCCCAGCAGTCCCCTTTGCGACTCATCGACACCGTGATCCCTCGTGCCTTGAGCAGCTTTCGGTAGTCCTTGGCTGCATATTGCGACCCCCTGTCAGAGTGGTGGACTAACCCCCTGGGCGGATCCCGCCAGCCTAGCGCCACCTTCAAAGCCTCGATGGTTAGATCCTGCGGCATCGCCTCACTCATCGCCCAGCCTACAAGTTTGCGTGCAAACAGGTCCAGCACGAACGCCACATACAGCCACCCCTCATCCGTGGGCACACAGGTCATGTCTGCCAGCCACTTTTGGTCAGGCATCGTCGCCACAAAGTCACGCGCCAGCACATTCGGTGCAATCGGTTGGTCGTGCCTGGAGTCTGTCGTTCGTACCCGAAACGGCCGCCGCTTACGGCTCCCTAACCCATGCTCGCGCATAAGCCGACCGATGCGCTTTTGGTTGATGCTGCGGCCCATTTCCTCGCTGACCTCAGGGGTCATGCGACGACGGCCGTAACGCCCTTTGTGTCTTTTCTGCGCTCGCCGAATCGCTTCGACGACCTTGGCCTCTTGCATGCGACGCTCCGACCCCTGGCGCTTGGCTGCAGCAAACAGCCCGCTGCGCGAGACACCCAGCAAATCGCACATCATCGGAGTCGGATACACGCCTCGGTTTTCATGGATCCAGGCGTACTTCACATCGACTCCTTGGCAAAGTACGCCGCCGCCTTTTTTAAGATCTCCTTCTCGACCTTCAGTCGGGCCACCTCCTGACGCAGCCTCGAGACCTCAGCCTCCATCTCACCCACCGGCACTCGCGCCGATCGGCTGCTCAGCGCCTGCCCCTTCCTCGCTTGAGCAACCCTCTTGCCAAGCGTGCTCGATGACATTTCCAACGAACGGGCTACCTGCCTGATCGACCGCCCGCCCTCAAGCACTTGACTGACCGCAGCCTCTCGAAACTCACCCGTGTACTGCCGATCCGGTATTAACTTCTTCATACAACCTCCACAATGTCAAAAAATAATAGACCTTGTGGTGTCCGTTTTTAGGGGACCAGATCATTCGGCGATCGATGCCGCACACCTCACAGGCTTTGCTCAAACGAGCGCCCGCACGATGTGCGATACCGATATCCCGGACCATGGCTTGGCGATCTTCCAGAGCGATCATGCGTCCTCGCCCCTTTGGTCCCGATTGAAGATCGC
>JAGWVT010000133.1 GCA_018970765.1 Actinomycetales bacterium | reverse complement strand
CCTGCGCAGTCCCGATGGGACTACCGGCCAGGCGATCATCGTCTTCGACCCCGATGCGGATCTGGCAAAGGTGTCCAAGGAGATCACCGACAACTTCAGCGGGTCGCAGGGCACGCTCACCGTCTATGCCTTTGGGGCCGGCCCGATCAGCAACGCTTTCAACAGCACCATTACCGCGGATCTCGCCAAGGCTGAATCCATCGCAATCCCGATCACCCTGATTCTGCTGCTCTTCGTGTTCGGCTCCGTGGTTGCCGCCGGTTTACCCTTCCTGGTTGCCGGCGGCGCGATCCTGGGCAGCTTCGCGGTGCTTTGGGTGCTCGCGCTCATCACCGATGTTTCGATTTTCGCCGTCAACCTCGTAACCGGGCTGGGCCTTGGCCTCGGAATTGACTACGCACTGCTGATGATCAACCGATTCCGTGAGGAGTTGCGCAGTGCAGGACATGTGAACGAGGCGGTGGCCACGACAACAGGCACTGCGGGTAAGACGGTCTTTGTATCCGGGTTGACGGTGGCCATCACTTTGGCCTCACTGCTGTTCTTCCCGCAGTACTTTCTGCACTCATTTGCTTACGCGGGTGTTGCGGTCAGTCTGCTGGCCGTTGTCGGCGCGCTGACTGCGCTGCCGGCAGTGCTTGCCATCCTCGGTCGACGGGTCAACATGTTTAAGGTCCTCAAAGGTGACCTTGCTCCCAAAGACACCGGGGCGTGGGCATCAATCGCCCGCTTCGTGATGAAGTACCCCTGGCCGATCTTCTTGGCCGCTGCAGCGCTCCTGCTTGTGATGGCCGTGCCCGCTTTCCAAGCCACGCTAGGTCAGATTGACGAGCGGGCACTGCCGGCCGACCATCCGGCAGTCGTGGCCTCCGAGGTTCTGCGCGAGAAGTTCCCCGACCAGAAGGCGGCGCCGTTTGACGTAGTCCTCATCAATCCCGGCGATGTCACCGAGGTTGAGTCATATGCCAAGGAGCTGTCCGGAGTTCCTGAGGTAACGCGAGTCCTCACACCACAGTCCGTCATCGTTGCTGGCGAGGTCGTCGCACCAAATCCGATTGCCGGTACCTGGCAGGTTGACAATGCCGTGCGCCTAAGCGTGGCATCCGATGCACCCGCCATTGACCCCCGCGGCGAGGCGGCCCTAGCCGAACTACGGGCGATACCCGCTCCGGCGCAGACTGTGCTGATCGGTGGACTGGGCGCTGAGTGGTCTGACGCCACCAACGCCGTCTTCGCAAACGTTTGGAAGATCGCGGTCTGGATTGCTGTCGCCACACTCATCGTGCTTTTCCTGTATACCGGCAGTGTCCTACTGCCGATCAAAGCCGTCATCTTGAATCTGCTGAGCCTGAGCGCCACGCTCGGCGCTCTGGTGTGGGTGTTCCAGGGCCAGCACCTGACCTGGCTCACTGGCGACTACGTGGACACCGGAACCATCGACATCTCCATGGTTGCTCTCATCGCGGTCACCGCATTTGCACTCTCCATGGACTACGAGCTTTTCCTCCTAGCGCGCATCAAGGAAGAGCATGATGCTGGTCGCGACACCACCGACGCGGTCGCCTTTGGCCTGCAGCGCACCGGCCGGATCATCACCGCAGCCGCATTGCTCATTGCCATTGTGTTTGCGTCTTTCATGTCCAGCAATGTCACGAGCATCAAGCAGTTGGGCTTTGGGGTTACGGTGGCGATTTTGGTGGATGCCACCATCGTGCGCGCCCTGTTGGTGCCGTCCTTCATGCGCATTGCCGGAGGCGCCAATTGGTGGGCACCCGCTTGGTTACAGCGCCTGCATAGTCGGGTGGGGCTCAGCGACGCTTGAGGACCCTCTAGGGTTTCGGTATGACTGCAGACTTCACGCTTGGCGACCACAACGGCAACAAGGTCACGCTCTCCTCTTTCCACGGCAAGCAGGCTGTGGTGGTGACCTTCTACCCATTCGCCTTTACGGGCACCTGCACCGGGGAGCTCTGCGACCTGCGCGACGACATCGGCACGTTTCAGAACGACAACGTCCAGCTCCTAGCCATCTCCTGCGATCCAGCGCCGTCACTGCGCATCTTTGCCGAGCAGCAGGGCTACACCTTTCCGCTACTCAGCGATTTCTGGCCGCACGGTGCAGTGGCTCGTGATTTCGGAGTCTTCGACGAAGCTCGTGGCTGCGCACTGCGAGGCACCTTCATTTTCAACAAGGCTGGTGACCTGCACTGGAGCGTGGTCAACGGCATCAGCGAACGCCGCGACTTCGCCGACTACAAAACTGCGCTCAGTCAGATCCTGTAGTTCCAGGTGACAATCCGAGGCGGCAATGGCCGTCGGCCGCGGCGCATCCTGCTACGTCGCGCACTGGTAGCGCTGGTCGCCTGTGGTGCAGCCTTACTGCTGGGTGCACCGGGTTGGGCAGGCGAAACTCGCGAGCCCGCTGGCCTGCACCAGATAGGCACATACGATGCGCTGATCTCCCCGGATTACCGCGGACAAAATTCATTGGCGCCGGTACTGACCTCGAACGCAATCGGACTTGGCACCTTCGCTGATCTTGACGGCGAACTGGTCATTCTCGCCGGCATCGCCTATCGAGTAGGAACCGACGGAGTGCCGCGCCAAGTTGCCGGCAGCGTACGCACGCCATTCGCGCAAGCCGCCACGTTTACCCCCCAGCGCTCAGGTCCGATCGCACCAGGCACCAGCTGTGCTCAACTTGCTGAGGCCGTGAATGCGTTGGTGGGTAGGTCCGGTGGGCTGGTCGCCGTGCGGGTCCGCGGAACATTCGCCGACCTGATCACCCGCAGTGTGCCTGCCCAGACCGAGCCCTATCCAAGCCTTGCAGCAGTCGTTGCCACTCAGACCGTGTTTCAGCTTGGCCGAAGGAACGCCGTGCTCGTGGGCTTTCGCCAAGGCCCAGACTTCCTCGGTGTTGGCGCACCCGGCCTGCACCTGCACGCCCTCACCACCGATCGCACCGCTGGAGGACATGTGCTGAGCTGCATGGCCGGCCCAGATGTTCAACTCTCAGTGCAGTCACTGCCAGGGGTGACGATTTACGACACCGACTGACCACCAGGCCAGACCCACTGCTGTCAGTAGTCACGCTTATTGCGCGCTCGAGTTCGGCGAACCGCATCATCCCGGCCGCGCTGCTGCAGCAGTAGATCTTCGGTCAGGGATTTCTGCATCATCATCGTGTCCGCCTCGCGAGCTCCCCTGGCCAACTTGTCAAGTTGGGCCTGCTCCTCGCGCAGTCGATCACGAAGTGCCTGAGGTGCCGCGGCGGGCAGTGCCCCGATCTGAGCATCTAGGCGATCGATCTCCTGGCGCATGACCTGCTCGGCTCGGTCGATGTCGCCCTCGCCCAGCGCCGTATTCGCGGCATCCTTCGCCTGCGTCGCCTGGGCCAGCAAACGCGCGGTCACCACACTCGGATCACAAACCCGGCCAGCAGCCACGTCGCCAGGCACCACATTCACCG
>JAGWVT010000132.1 GCA_018970765.1 Actinomycetales bacterium | reverse complement strand
GAACGTCCGAGTCATGGCCGCAAGCGCCTCGTCGGCCATTCGCTTGATCGGCCGCAGCGAGTGATCCGCCGGCACGAGTTCCTCCAGGTTGAGCTGCACGAACAGGTTGGGGCGTCCTCGCATACCCCCATCTTCGCACTTCGACGGCCGTCGGTTGCGCGTTGATGGGTGGGTTTGGAGGGTTTTTCAACACCCTGCTAGTTGATCGCTGGGATTCGGAACTGGATTCTGTGCCATATGCAAAGGTCCCCTTACGACAAGCAGTATGGGCGGACCAAATCAAGCGATTGGCAAATGCTCACAACTCACTTAGAAAATCCTATCCATCCGAAAACGTAATGATACACAACTACATACGTTACCAACCCAAGACAGACCCAGCAGGGCACAACAATGGCCACCTCCCGGCGCGAAAAATGAGCGCGATTCAGGCTGACAGCAACGGCAACAACTACAAGCCATGCCCCAATCACAACCCGATCAAGGCCGCGAATATTGTATCTATTTGCAAAATACGTCACGACCAACGCCACAGTTACAAGTGTTGTAATGACCAGACCAGACAGCACGGAAATTCTTTGAAATCGGTAGTTCATATCGCTTTGTCAGTATGGCGCACGACGCTTGACCCAGAGTCCAATTCCGATCTCCCGCTTGACGACGAACTGCTTTGTGTACACCGCCTCGACTTCGATAAAGCAGCAGCCGCACGGGTTCTCTTTCTTAATTTTTTCGACCTCTTCATGGACCGCACTGTCATTGTGTCGTACGTCGATACAGCCAGCGCTACCCCACTGCTGACCTCCATGGATAAAGAAGCCACTACGTCCAAACGTGTTGGTTGTTGGATTCGCATGCAACGACCAACTGTAGTTTCCCCACGCATTCGTTGCGAGTCCATGGCTAAGCTTGCTTGTCGACAAACTCCGCGTTGAACACACGTCAAACCAGTATTTCCCTTCGGGAATTGGACCGGTGTTTCTAACAGGGTGTTGAAAAACCCACCAAGTCGCACCATCGACGCGCAACCGGCGGCCGCCGGAGTGCGAAGATGGGGGTATGCGAGGACGCCCCAACCGTCAGCCCAACCTGTTCGTGCAGCTCAACCTGGAGGAACTCGTGCCGGCGGATCACCCGCTGCGACCGATCAAGCGAATGGCCGACGAGGCGCTTGCGGCCATGAGTCGGACGTTTTCCGCCGCGTACGCCCCCGCCGAGAAGGGCGGTCGCCCCAGCATCCCGCCCGAGCGGTTGCTCAAGGCCATGGTGCTCATGAGCCTATACACCGTGCGGTCCGAGCGTGCCTTGTGTGAACGGATCACGTTCGACATGCTCTTCCGATGGTTCCTCGACATGAATCCCGACGAGCCGTGCTTCGACCACAGCGTCTTGAGCCTCAACCGGGAACGGCTCGATCGACTCGACGTCACCAAGAAGTTCAGCGACCGCATCGTGATGATGGCCATGGACGCGGGACTCTTGAGCGAAGACCACTTCTCGATCGACGGTTCGTTGCTGCAGAGCCACGCGTCACTCAAGAGCCTGAAGCGGATCGAGCGGGAGAAGGCCGCCGCGGAGAAGCGAGACGACGACTCGAACGACGCCGGCGGGAAGGTCGGCAACCCCTGGGTCGACTTCCGCGGGGAACAACGCGGCAACAAGACGCATCGCAGCGTCGTCGATCCGGAGGCGAGGCTGTACACCAAGACCACCGGCGTGGCGTACCTGCAGCACAGCATGCACGTGCTGATGGAGAATCGCCACGGCATCGGCGTGGACATCCGCGTGGGGAAAGCCGACGGCTACGCCGAACGCACGTGCTGCCTGAGGATGCTCGACCGGGTGAAACGGCGTCTGGGAATCGAGCCGGCGACGCTGGGCGCGGACAAGGGCTATGACACGGAGGACTTTGTGTTGGCCCTCGAGGAACGCGGCATCGAGCCGCACGCCGCGTGCAAGAGCAGGAAGGAACTCGATGTTCCGGGCGTCGAGGCTGACGGGGCGTGGGCGAGGTGGTTCAATCAGCGTCGCGTCGGCGAGAAGGCGTTCGAACTGAGCCAACGCAAACGGAAACTCAACGAGGAGATCTTCGGCTGGCTGAAACAGTTCGGCGGCCTCAGACGCGCGAGGCTGACGGGCCGGTGGAAAATCCAGCAACTCGCCGACGTCGCCTTGGGGACCCTGAATCTGATCCGAATGAGCAAGTTGCTGGCGACGTGAGCGACGACTGAAGGCCACGAGTCGCGATGCGAACCCGCGACGAACAACGCGGGACCGAGGCCCAAGAAAGGCGAGTTTGACCCGTCGAATACCATGAGATCGGCCGCGGTTCGGAGGAGTTGACGTGACAGGAGGGGTAGATCAACGCCCTGTTAGCGGTGAGCTTAGACATGTCGCTGGAGGATCGATTAAGTTTAAGGGCGGTGGGGTGATTTATCCCAACGGAGAATTCTGGAAGCTCGGGCAAGCAGAGATATCACTGAGCCTCCAGGGGGGTATCGGATGCTCGGCTGGTGTCGAAACCGATGATCAACGCGCGTTGGCAATCGTTGCCAGCATTCAGGCTACACTCATTGAGGCAGGGGGTGGCTTCAACGTTGGTAGCTACTCGACTTGGGTAGTCTCCTGCAAAGACACGCGAAAGGCGTGTCCGTGCGAGATTTCTAAGACTCCGTCAACAAATTAGTGTTTCTCGAAATTCCTATTGCAGAGTGATTATTTATGCGAAAGTTACTCACATGTTGTCTATGTGTTCTGGCATCATGCTCGTCACAACATGCTCCGCCTCGTTCGAAACCAGCCAATTGCGGAAAAACGGCACCTATTGCATCGGATTTTCACAAGGCCGATCCGATAGAAGGAGTCGGCTTACCGCCTGAAGTATTCGTCAATCTCGAAAGTGGTGCTATATCGCCACGTGGCGTAGATGCGTCACCACTCACGCTTCAATTTCAACTCGTTCGTTCGGGTCCGGCAGAACTAGATGGATTGCAATTCGATGTTTCAGATGACATATACATAAGTCGGTACGAGTTGTCGAACTACCAGCTTTGGTACCTGTGCAATGTCATCGGCCCGGAGCGCTGGACCTTTGACGATTGGTCGAAGAATCGAATGGAGCGTTTTGCGGCTTGGGGCAAACTAGGTAAGAGCAGTGAAGCGGCTATGAGGGCCTATTGCGAGCAACCCGACTTGCCCGCCCTCTGCGTGAATTCAGTTGAGTTGCAGCAGCTGCACTTCAATGCGAAACATAGGTGGTTGCTCGACCTTTGGATTCCGTCCGTGGGGCAATGGGTCAAAATGGCGTCGGCCGGTCGCGGCGCGAGGCAAAATCTGGATGCTCTGATTCAAGCAAAAGCAGTGAAATGGCAGGGATGGCGATTGAAGGATGCGGCGCAATTGGATTGTCTTGTGCCTGTGAGGAGTACGCTTCACGGTGGCGCTGAAATTGGTGGGTTTGTTGACGTGTTTGGCGGCGCAAGCGAGATG
>JAGWVT010000042.1 GCA_018970765.1 Actinomycetales bacterium | reverse complement strand
CGCTGCCATGCAGCGCGACCGCTGGTCAGCGATCCGAAAACTCACCATCAGCACCGACCAGGGTCGACGCTTCGTCGACCAACCTCCCCTACTGATCCCACTCGGCGGCGATCCCGCCTGGTGGGAACTTCTGTCTGGATCGATGACCCACTATCTGGAAACTCTCCCGCTGGATCGCCAGCGGTTGCTCAGTCGGTACCGTGCCATCGACTTCGCCCACAAAGTGGTCGGTGTCGGCAGCGTTGGACTGCGTGCCTACGTGATCCTCATGCAGGGTCGCGACGAGCAGGACCTGTTGGTGCTCCAGGCCAAGGAAGCTGTCGCGAGCGTGGTAGCAACAGCGCTGCCGAACGCAAGCGTTCCCCCACATCAAGGTGAACGGGTCGTAAACGGCCAGCGGCTCATGCAGGCCGCCACAGACATCTTTCTGGGCTGGACCACGGGACCACTGGGTCGCGACTACTACCTCAGGCAACTGCGCGACATGAAATGGTCACCGGATCTGAGCCGCATGAGCCCTGCCGGTATGCGGGGCCTTGCAGTGGCTTGCGGACAGACACTGGCCAGAGCTCATGCCCGATCCGGCGACAGTGTGGCAATGACCGGGTACCTCGGCTCCGGGGACACTTTTGACGACGCCATGCTGGAGTTTGCTCGCCGCTACGCGGATCAGGTTCACACCGATTTTGGGGCATTTCAACAAGCGCTTGCCGAAGGCCGCCTACAGGGGACCGATGACGAATCCGCCACCCTCAACGCCAGTCTGGGAGTGCACATTCGTACAGCACTCAGCCCCACCTTGACCCTCGAGCGCGTTCACCAGGCGCAATCCACACCAGCCCAGCCCGCACCAGCCCAGCCCGCGCCCCTGTCCGATCAACCGGAAACGAGTAATCCTGAAGACCCACCTTCACCGAACACCCCGGCTTAGAATCCCGGCAGCAGGTCAGACCGCAAGGTCCTGACTGGGGGTCTATCAAGGCTGCGCGGCCTCACAGACCGCTCGTGCCACCCCCGACAACTGGTAGGAGGAATCATGTTGCGGTCAACCCTGATGGCAAGCGCCGCTGGAATTGTCGTCGTCGGACTCGCCATGAGCCCACAGGCGGCTGCCAGCAGCGATGTGGTTGCCACGATCAAGGTGGGCCAGGGCCCGTACAACGTCACCTTGGATACGGGCAAGCAGCGCCTCTACGTGGCAAATCGCGATGACGCCTCCGTTTCCGTTATTGACACAAAGATCAATTCCGTGATCGCAACGATTCCGGTCGGCCAGAACCCGAATACTCCCGTGCTGGATGCGCCTCGTAACCGTCTATATGTTCGCAACTACGCCTCAAATTCAGTCTCCGTCATCGACACGACGAACAACACTGTGATTAGCAACATCGCCGTAGGTGCTCATCCCCTGACGCCGGCACTGGACGTTGACCGGATGCGCCTGTATGTCCCCAACACTGATTCAAATTCCCTGTCAGTGATCGATCTCAATTCCAACACCGTCATCGGCACGGTCGCCGTGGGTTCTGAGCCTCGCACGCCGACTCTGGACTCCACCCGCGGGAAATTGTTTGTTCCCAATTCGCGGGGCGCGTCTATCAGCGTGGTGGATCTGGCAACACTCAGCGTTACGGGCACTATCGCTGTTGGGCAAGGCCCCTGGGCTGGTGAGGTCAATACCGCAACCGGCCGCCTCTACGTGCCAAACCACTTCGAGAGTTCAGTGTCCGTCATCGACACCGCTGCCAACACCGTCGTCGCCACAATTCCCGTGGGCACAAATCCCTGGGATCCATCGCTTGATGCCGCGCGTAACCGACTGTACGTCGCTAACCCCGCATCAAATTCGGTTTCCGTGATCGACACCACGACGAACACCGTGATTAGCACAGTGCCTGTCGGCGGAGAACCATGGGGCACCACCATTGATCCTCAGCACTACCGCCTATACGTTCCCAACGACAACGATGGCACGGTGTCGGTCATTGACACCGCATCCAATGCCGTGGTCGCCACTCTCAAGGCTGGCACGGGCCCATCGGCACCCGCTGTTGACAATGCTCGCGCGAGGCTCTACGTGCCAAACTACGGCTCTAACTCCGTCACGGTCTTTGCCCTGCGCACTTCGTTCGCGCCGTCCGCACCCCAGAACCTCTCGTTAGCCAAGGCCGCTGGGTCCAGCGCAACACTGACCTGGTCCGCACCAGTCTGGGCGGGCAGTTCAAAGATCACCGGCTATACAGTCATCGCTTCCCCCGGCGGCAAGACATGCAAGACCAAGAAGACCACCTGCACCATCACCGGACTCAAAGCTGGCACCAGGTACACCTTCGAAGCCCGCGCCACCAACAAGATCGGCCCAGGCACACCTGCACGCACCAACCCTGCCACCTGGTAGCACGACCTGTGTTGCGAACAACTCTGGTGGCCGCCGCAGTGGCCCTGGCTATCCCCGGACTTGTCGCACACCCCGTGGCAGCATCGAAGACAGACATCGTCGCCACCATCAAGGTCGGTGCGCTCCCTGTGGATGTCGCCTTGGACCAAGGACGAAATCGCCTGTACGTGGCCAACAGGGACGGTGGTTCGATCTCGGTTATCGATACCCGGTTTAACTCCGTGGTCGCCACGATCGGCGTTGGTGGCAGGCCTGACACACCGGTTCTCGACACAGCACGCAATCGACTCTATGTCAGCAACATCACATCGCACTCCGTTTCGGTAATCGATACGGCAAACAACGGCGTCGTTGCCAACATCGCCGTGGGCAGGTCCCCTCGCCCTCCCGTTGTGGATTCCACCCGAGGGCGCCTCTACGTTGCCAACGCCGGGTCCAATTCGCTGTCAGTGATCGATCTCAATTCCAACGCTGTCGTCGGGACCGTCGCCGTTGGCTCTAGTCCCACTACCCCCTCGCTCGATTCCGCGAGAGGCAAACTCTTCGTTCCTAACGAATTTGGCGGCTCCCTCAGTGTCCTGGATCTCGCCACTCTGACCGTCACTAGCACGATTGTCGTCGGTTACGAACCGTGGCCCGGAACTATCGATCAGGAATCCGCACGTTTGTACATTCCTAACTGGACAGGTAATTATCTATCAGTCATTGATACAGCGATGAACACCATCGTGGCAACGGTTCCCGTCGGAGACCAACCGTGGGCACCATCACTTGACGCAGGACGCAACCGGATCTACGTCGCCAATTACGGATCCGACAACATATCGGCTATCGACACCACGACGAATACCGTGATCAGCGTCGTGCCCGTGGGTCGAGAGCCGTGGGCTACGGTTATCGACCCCGCGACGTACCGCCTCTATGTCCCTAACACCGAGGACGGCACTGTGTCCGTAGTGGACACCGCATCCAATAGCATCGTGGCAACCCTCAAAGCCGGGAAACAAGCGTCATCACCCGCATTGGATACAGCCCGATCCAGACTCTACGTGCCCAATTACTCGTCAAACACCATCAGCGTGCTCGCTCTGCGCACGACATTTTCACCATCGGCACCACAGGACTTCAGGATTGACACCGCAGCAGGTTCTACAGCGAGGCTGTCCTGGTCGGCACCGGTCTGGGCGGGCAGTTCAAAGATCACCGGCTACACCGTCACCGCCTCCCCCGGCGGCAAGACATGCAAGACCAAGAAGACCACCTGCACCATCACCGGACTCAAAGCCGGCACGCGCTACACCTTCGAAGCCCGCGCCACCAACAAGATCGGTAATGGAACTCCTGCACGCACCAACCCTGCCACCTGGTAGCAGGTTGGCACGATCATCGCGGTGGTCGTGAGTAGCGCTCCTGGCGCGTGGCACCATCCGGGCTGGTGAAGGTCATGTCCAATGACGTAGTCGTGGCGATGTAGTCGATCAGGTAGGTCTTGCCGGCCAGTTGGTATTCAAGGTGGTAGCGGTCTGCACCCTGGCGCGCGAAACCAGTGATCACCGCGCCGGGAAGCGGCGCCGTCGCCTGACGCATAGGTGGCGGTACCGGCTGTGGCGTGATCATGTCGTCGGCGACGGTGACCTGGCCATACATCGCAGCACAGGTATAGGGGTAGGAATCAGTTCCGTGGTAATGGAACTCCCCACGCCAGATGTGACCGTGTGTGGCTGCATCCAAGGCTTGCATCGGCGTACCATTGGGCTCGGTTGATCCGTAGATCGGGTAACCGTCCAGCGCATAGGCAATGGGAGCCTTGTCACCAACAATTGATTGCAAGTGCAGTGGCGCGACGTGGTAGTGGTAGTCGTCGCCCCGGCCACAGTGCCCACCCCAATCGTCCAGCTCGCCAATAGTGTTGGAGTCTTCCCCACGGTTGTTGAGGGCGTTGAAGATGGGAATGCCATTGACGGCCAGCGCGATTGCCTGACGTCGCAGCGATGTTGCGGTTGATACGGGGCTAGCAGCGGGCCGCGGTCGAGCAGGAATCTGCCAGGCCATCGAACCGGTGTAGTCCTGCGGAATCGGTACCTGTTGTTGCCAGTTCGTGATACCCACCATCATCGCGTGCGCCGGTAGGGCACCCACATATTCCACCAGGTACCACTGTCCTGACCGGTAGGTCTTGATGCTTTCCCGGAAGGCGGAAAAGCCAGGCAACTTCACCTGTTTCTTCGCCATGACAGCTGCCTCGGCGCTTCCTACGAGGGCCGGCAAGAGCAGCGCCCCAGCACCCAGGCCCATCGCGGCCAGAATCTGCCGTCGCGTGCGTGCATCGGGAAGGACAACTGGATGGTCGTGGTGATACACGGCGGTCCTCCATTGGCCGGTCGAAATAAGGCAGCACTCTCTACAAGGCCGACGCTACCCCTACTCGGGAGGCACAACGCTGATTCCAGGGACTGTCGGGCTCGACCCACTCGCTCTGAGACACGAGCCGCGGCTATGTCCGGTCAGATTGATGTGTGAGCAGACCCCTAGGCTCCCGTCATGCATCTGGCTCAACATGGTTACGTGATAACTACCATCGTTGCCTTGTTCGCAGTGATGGGCATTTTGACGCTTCCGCCGGTGTTCCTCACGGTCACTGCCGATCGATCCCCCACCGAACGACGAAAGATCGCACTGCAAACCACGCTGGCAGTTGCGATCACCTTGATTGTGGCCTTCCTGGTTGGCACTTACATTCTGCAACTGTTCAGGATCGACATGAGTGCCTTCGAGGTTGCCGGCGCCTTGGTGGTCGCAAATATGGCCTGAGGCATGATCATGGCCAAGCCCAGTGCCATCTTCAACACCGGCGGTAGGAATCCCGCCGTAATTCCCTTGGCAATTCCCAAGACCGCTGGACCCGGTGCGATCGCCACGGTGATCGCGCTGAATCAGGGGCAAACGTCTCAGGCGATGTTGGCCAATACGTCCGCAATCGCCGTCGTGACAGTCCTAGCGATGGTCTTCATGCTCGGCTCAGGTCGCATTGAGAAACTGCTAGGCGAGAGCGGACTCAACATCGTCAGCCGAATCTTCGGACTCCTCCTGCTGGCGATTGCCATCACCTCGATCATGAGTTCACTGCTGACCTATTTCCCGGGACTTGGCGCCTGACCTCAGCTTCCAATTCGTGGTGGGCGTGATAGGCGTGATAGGTACGTGAAAGCTCCTAGGACTGCCAGGCAACAGTGCCGTCGATGTAGGTGGCCTGGAAGGTGATGTCGGCCCAGGTGGATGGGTCCGAGCCCCAGGGGTTCCCATTAGCGATCCCGAAATCGGCCGCCTTACCGACTTCCAATGTGCCTCGATCATCCGCGTGGATCTGCCAGGCGGCGTTTGTGGTGATCGCGGCCAGCGCCTGCGCCGGTGTCGCGCATTCGGCAGCGTTAAGTACCTGCCCATCGGCCTGGGTCTGACGTAGTACCGCGGTTCGTGCACTCAGCAGCGGATGCACCGCGGTGACGTTGTAGTCCGAGTGCAATGACGGACGCAGACCCGCGCGGTAGGCAGAGCCCACTCGGTCGAGTCGGCCCGCACGCGTTGGCCCCAGAATCGTGTCGCGGAACGCCGCCCCCCAGTAGTAGAGGTGATTCATCAGGAAACTTGGTGAAATGCCCAGCGCAGCCATACGGGTGAGCTGGTCGTCCGTAGTGAACGAGCAGTGCTCGAACCGGTGCCGCAGATCATTCGTGCCGTAGGCGGGGAGCAGTTCCTCCATCGCCTCAAGGACGAACTCCACGGCCGCGTCACCGTTGGTGTGCACCATGACCTGCCAGCCGTCATCCAGACCGGCCTTGAGGGCCGCTCGCAGACTCTCCGGGGTGTAGTCGGCCTTGCCTCCATTGTCTTCACCCAGGTACGGCTGCAGGAAGTAACCCGAGCGGCCCTGATTCGACCCGTCCGACACGACCTTCCAGGCATCGGCACGCAGCATCTCGTCGCCGCTGAATGGCGTCACGCCCGCTGACTTCCACAGAGCAGCGACCTGAACTGGTGTGTATCCGGTCAGCACCGCGAACTGCGCGGTCGACATGCGCACGGGGAAGCGAGACTGTCCGTTCAACTGGTGTAGGAAGGCCAACTCTTTCGGGCCAGCGAGCATGCCGGTGCCGGCCTCGCGAACCGAGGTGACGCCCTGTGCCGCACAGGCCGTCAGGATTTCACGAACGTAGGTGGCAACGTCGGTCATCGACGGCTTCGGCAGGCCCTTAAGCATGAGGAGTTCGGCCGGTGGTTCACCAACAACGCCGGTCATCTTGCCGTCAACGCGCTCAAACGTCCCGCCCGCCGGATCCGGAGTTTGATCAGTAATGCCGGCAGCCGTGAACATCAAACTGTTCACGTAGACAAAGTGCCCAGAGGCATTCCAGACCAGCACCGCGTTATTGGGTGCCAACTGGTCAAGGATGGTGCGAGTAAGGATGGGTTCCCCGGGATACAGGCTCGGGTCGAAGTTCTTGAAACAAACAGCCTGGCCACTCGGCGCCTTGGCTATCGCCGTCTTGATCGCCGCAGTCACATCATCGAACGTGGGGCAGATTTCATGCGAGACATCAATATCCGGGTAGTTCACCAGCGACGACCAAATATGCATATGCGGCTCGATCAGCCCCGGCAGGATGAACCCGCCCGGCTTCAGAGTCGTCGTTGCCGCAGTGACCAGACCCTCCACATCAGACTGCGAGCCGATACCGATGATTCGCCCACCGGAGATCGCCATCGCCTCAGCGGTGGGTGCTGCCGGGTTGTTGGTGACGATGTTGCCCAGGACCAGCAGGTCCGCCGTGGGTCCGGTGGGACGTGCTGCCCCATGGTTGGCAGGGGTTATCTGCTCGGGTGCACCTGCGAGCGCAGGGCCGACCTGCTCGGTGACGAGTCCTTTGGGATGGCAGCAGGATGTGCTGGACAGCATGATTGGGTCCCCTCACTGGGCGTTCACGGCAGTTCATCTGCGGCGGTCCAACTGTATTGCCGCCTCATCGATTCGGCCCGGCAACGATGGATATCCTCCACGCCCATGGGGCAGCAAGGTCAGCTACTGTCCGGACCATGAGCCTTGGATTCCGATGGACCGTGCGTGCCGTAACCGTTGCCGTGGTGACCACCACCTTGCTGGTGCCAACCCTGACCCCGGCTGGAGCTCAGGAGATGGGATCCATCCCCACAGATCTGGCCTTCTCCTCGCTGACACCACAGGCCGGCAATCCGACCGGCGTCGCTTTCACGTACACCAGTGTTTCCCAGTGGCGGAGCACGAATGTCGAACTGACCATGCCCAGCTGGAGCGCTCTGCTTCCGTTCACGTCCACCGGAACAGGATCATGCCCGACCAACGTCACGGTCAGCGCGAAGGCGAGGGCAGGTGGCGGGCCGGTGACCTTCAGTCAGTGCAGCCTGGTCCAAGAGGCCGGTGCCGCCAAGTTCAGTGTCGTCGTCAACTCCCCCAAAGGGCTGGACGGTCCCGTGTCCGTGGCCCTGCCGATGGGGATGCTGCGCAACCCCATTGCGCCAGGTAGCTACGCAGTGCGCCTTGCCGAGCAATCGAACGCCGGCTGGGTGGGCCTTTCGCAGTGGGTTCCGGTTGGGGTGCCTTCGGACTTCACCCTCGACCTTGCCGATCCAGCACCGGGGGACCTCACCTCAGCCACAGCCACCTACACCAGCGCCTCCTCCTGGGGGCAGACGAACATCACCTTGGCCCTCCCGGGATTCAGTGCGCAGAACACCTTCAGCAGCACCGGCCAGGCGGGTTGCCCTGCCGGCATCACGGTCACCGGCACCCCAGCAACTGCGACAGTCACCGAATGCAGCTGGACGCAGATCTACAACTCCAACTCGGGGACAACGCTGAATAACACCGCAGTTTTCTCAGCGGTCATCAACTCCCCGAATCTTGGCTTGACCGGCCCGATCACGATCGCTTTTGCCGACGGGATGTTGCGTAACCCGCCCGGTGCGGGCCAGTACGTGACGCGACTGTCTGAGCAAGCCAACGCGGGGGCCGTCTCGATGAACTGGTGGGTGGGCGTCGGAGTCCCGACGAACCTGTCCGCAACAATCAACTCGTCCACAGTCGGGGCGACAACCGGTGCAGTCATCACCTACGACAGCGCCTCAGACTGGGCCAACACGAACGTCGTCGTCACATTCCCAGGTTGGACGGTTCTGAAACCTGTCGCCAACACCGGCCAGCGACCCTGCCCCTCCGCGGTGCGGGTAACCGCGACTCCACGAACCACGACTATCGCCCAATGCTCGCTCACTCAACAGGGTGCAGGGGCCACGGTGAGCCTGGTGCTGCGCTCCCCTGGCGCCGGGCTGCAGGGCCAGGTGCGCATTGCCCTCGCCGACGGCCTGCTGCGCAACCCCAGTTCCGGAGCTGTCGCGTCGATCAGGCTGGCTGAGCAGTCCGGTGCCGGCTGGGTTGGGCTGAGCACGCCCATCGTGCTGAATACCGCGCGGTGAATCGACGTAATGCTCGTTGAGCGCAAGTCCGTGCCAGACTGATGCCGTGAGCGACAACGAGGACATCAAGGAGCGCATGCGAAAGGCCCTCGAGGCCAAAAAAGGTAAGTCTCGTTCCTCGTCGCCGCGCGGCCCCGTTTCTTCAGACGGCAAAGGCCAAGAGCACGCCGAGCGCGCCGGAGGCCAACGGGAGTTCCGACGCAAGTCGGGCTAGCCCGCTTGCGTTGCCCGACTTGCTCGCTGACAACGAGGCGTCGTCAGCTGCAGCCAGAGGTACTCCCGCAACCTTCGCAGACGTAGCAGGATCCGGCCGGGCGCATTTTGGTACCGCAGGTCATGCACAAGGGTGCATCGCTGGCGGTGCCGGTAATGGCCTCGAGCAGTTCCGCGCTGGAGTGCACCTGGGCTGGTACCGCGGCGGGTCGGATGTCTGCCGCGGTCGTGGCCTGCGCTGCCTCGTCGATCACCGGTGCTTCGGCCACCTCGACCGGGTAGCTCGCCGCTGAGGACAGTTCAGCCGCACGCTCGTCAGCAGTCTTGATGCCAAGACCGATCCGCTGCTCATAGGGCAGGTAGTCCAGGGCTAGCCGTCGGAAGATGTAGTCCATGATCGACTGCGCCATCCGAATATCTGGATCATCGGTCATGCCCATCGGCTCGAATCGCATGTTCACGAACTTGCCCACGAAGGCATCCAGTGGCACACCGTACTGCAGCGCGATGGAGATGGCGATCGAGAACGCGTCCATGACGCCGGCCAGAGTGGAGCCCTGCTTGCCGAGTTTCAGGAACACCTCACCGAGGCCGTCGTCGGGGTAGCTGCCAGCGGTCATGTATCCCTCGGCACCGGCCACGGAGAAGCTCGTGGTGCGACTTGGGCGGGACTTCGGGAGCCGACGGCGCACCGGCTGGCCGGCGAGTACGGCAGCCTCAACCGGCTCCTCGGCCTTCTTGGCCTTGGCATCCGACAGCGGCTGACCCACCTTGCAGTTGTCCCGGTAGATGGCCAGTGCCTTGAGCCCGAACTTCCAGCCCTGGAAGTAGATTTCCTCGACCTCTTCCACGGTGGCGGTTTCCGGCATGTTCACCGTCTTGGAGATGGCGCCGGAAATGAATGGCTGGACGGCGGCCATCATGCGCACGTGACCCATCGGTGAAATGGCGCGGGCACCCATGGCGGTGTCGAAGATCGCGTAATGCTCCGGCTTCAACCCGGGAGCATCGATGACGTGCCCGTTCTCGCCGATGTACTCAACGATCGCCTCGACGGTTTCCTGCGGGTAGCCCAGACGGGCCAGTGCGCGCGGAATGGTCTGGTTGACGATCTGCATGGAGCCGCCGCCGACGAGTTTCTTGAACTTCACCAGGGAGAAGTCCGGCTCGATACCGGTGGTGTCGCAGTCCATCATGAATCCGATGGTCCCGGTTGGCGCCAGCACCGAGGCCTGGGCGTTACGCCACCCGTTGGACTCCCCAAGCCTTAGGCAGTCCGCCCAGGCGGTACGCGCCAGGCGCAGCACGTCGGAATCCAACGAGGAAACCGAGCGCACGTTGTCATTGGCTGCGGCGTGCTTGCGCATGACGCGGGCATGACCCTCGGCATTGCGCGCGAAGCCGTCATAGGGCCCCACGATGCCGGCCAGCTCGGCGCTGCGCCGGTAGGCGGTGCCGGTCATCAGACTGGTGATGGACGCCGCGAAAGCCCGACCCGCGTCGGAGTCATAGGGCAGACCGGTGGCCATCAGCAGCGCACCGAGGTTGGCGTAACCGATGCCCAGCTGGCGATAGCGGCGAGTGGTGTCACCGATCGCGGCCGTCGGAAAGTCTGCAAAGCAAATGGAGATATCCATCGCAGTAATGACCAACTCGACCGCTTGCGCGAAGCGCTCGGCATCGAACGTCTCGTCAGGCTTGAGGAACTTCAGCAGGTTGAGGCTTGCCAGGTTGCAGGAGGAGTTGTCCAGGCTCATGTACTCACTGCATGGGTTCGATGCAGTGATCCGCCCGGTCTCCGGATTGGTATGCCAGTCATTGATGATGCCGTCGTACTGGATGCCTGGATCAGCGCAGGCCCAGGCCGCTTCGGCCATCTTGCGGAAGAGACCGCGGGCATCAACAGTCTCGATGACTTCGCCGTTAGTACGCGCAGTCAGGCCGAAGGGCTCCCCCGATTCCACAGCACGCATGAAGCTGTCGGAGACGCGGACCGAGTTGTTCGCGTTCTGGTACTGAACGCTCGAGATGTCCTTACCACCAAGGTCCATGTCGAACCCTGCATCGCGTAGGACGCGGATCTTCTCTTCCTCGCGCACCTTGGTCTCGATGAACTCCTCGATGTCGGGGTGATCGACGTCAAGCACCACCATCTTGGCCGCACGCCGCGTGGCGCCACCACTCTTAATGGTGCCGGCCGACGCGTCGGCGCCGCGCATGAAGGACACCGGACCGGAGGCTGTGCCGCCAGAACTCTTCAGCAGCTCCTTGCTGGAGCGGATTCGCGAGAGATTCAATCCCGCCCCTGATCCACCCTTGAAGATCAGGCCCTCTTCCTTGTACCAGTTGAGGATGGAATCCATCGTGTCGTCGACGGCGAGGATGAAGCAGGCACTGACCTGCTGCGGTGCTGTGGTGCCGACGTTGAACCAGACTGGCGAGTTGAAGCTGAACACCTGGTGCAGCAGCATGTAGGTGAGTTCGTGTTCGAAAACCTCGGCGTCAGCCTCACTCGCAAAGTAGCCGTGCTGACGGCCCGCGCGCGTGTAGGTGAGGACCACGCGATCGATGAGTTGGCGCAGACTCCACTCGCGCTGCTCGGTGCCGACCGCACCACGGAAGTACTTGGTGGTGACGATGGTCGAGGCGTTGACGCTCCAGAAGTCCGGGAACTCCACACCACGCTGCTCGAAGACCACCTCACCGGTCTTCCAGTTGTTCTGCACCACGTCGCGGCGCTCCCAGGTGACCTCGTCGTATGGGTGCACTCCGGGTGTGGTGAAGATCCGCTCCACCTGCAGTCCGGTGCCGCGTCGGGTGTTGTGCACGAAACCCGCAGCCGGGCTGGTAATCGTCATGGTGGTTGCCTCTCTGGTTCTGGATTGTTCAGGTCTGGGCTGGGGTGGGCAGTTCTGGCTCGCGGCCAAGGGGTTCACCCTCGGCTCGAAGTAGGGCGATCTCGGCTTCGAAGTCTTCGATGGTGTCAAAGGAGCGGTAGACGGAGGCGAAACGCAGATACGCCACCTCGTCGAGTTCTCGGAGCGGGCCGAGGATTGCCAGGCCCACCTCCTGGGAGGGCACCTCGGCTCGACCCGTCGAGCGAAGACTGTCCTCAACCTGCTGCGCCAGCAGGGCCAGCGCGTCCTCGCCGACCGGACGCCCCTGGCAGGCACGGCGAACGCCACTAATCACCTTTTGACGACTGAATGGTTCGACTACCCCGGAGCGCTTGGCGATGAGCAGCACCGAAGTCTCTGCGGTGGTGAACCGTCGACCACAGGCGGTGCATTCGCGGCGCCTACGGATACCGGTGCCGTCTTCAACGGTGCGGGAATCGACCACGCGTGAGTCGTCTTGCTTGCAGTACGGACAGCGCATGGCTTTCCCTCCTTCCTCTGGAGCCTCTTCAGCCACAGGCCTGGGGACACCTTCGGCGGAGTTATCCACCGGGATGACCACAACCTGTGGACGAATCACACCGTTGTGACTACTAGATGTAGGGCCAGAGACTATCCCCGGCCCTGGCCGGGTGCAAGTGACAATTCGGGCGTGTCGGTCCCTGATTTCGAGGTCGTGCCTCGTGAGCGGGACCTAGGGCAGGTCGGCGAAGGAGGGGATGACCAACCGCTGACCCGTCATGAGACTGGAATCGGGTAGGTCGTTCACCTGGCGGATCTGAAGGATCGCCGCCCTGGGGTCCAGCTGGGGAGCCGCCTCTTGGGCCAGCGTCCACAGCGTGTCACCGGGCTGCACGATAACTACGACCTCGCCCGGTTGCGGCTGCAGGTTCGCCGCGTCCGCAGGCATTCCGCCGAGCAGGGCATTGATGCCCAGAAGTACGGCAGTGACGATCAGGAGTGCAACAAGTCGCGCTCGAAGGCTCCAGCCTTTCCGGGCCGTGGCTGCCTGACGGTGGGCACGTGCCGAGGTCGCAGTTCCCGGTATGACCAGAATCGGCCCAGAATCCAGGGCATATCCGGTGGTTGGCCGCTCGACCACCATGGTCCGGGTACTCGTCATCGCATTTCCCTCCTGCCAGTGCCGTTGGGCCGCCCGGGCCCCGCCTACTCGATCCTGCCTTCGTGTTCGAACGCCTGTTCGATCGTACACCTGTGCGATGTCTACCACCTTTGGGGCGACACGTCCAGGATTTATCGAACACATGTTTGATTTCGTGTCGTGATCCAGGTACCGTCCGGTCATGCGCCGATGGTGGGCCGGGGGTCAGACACTCCGCTGTCTGTCTGGATTTGGGCTCCCAAATCTGGCCGGAGGCGGGGCTCAAGGCCTCCCGTGTGGTCCCCCGCCCCCATTCGGCGCTGAAAGGTACGGGCAAATGACGCCAAATACCGGAGGTAACCGATGGGTACCGTGACCGAACTTCCCGATGGACCGGCTGACGAGGCCGGCCTGACCAACCGTCAACGGGCCATCCTGGACATGATCCGTAGCACCGTCGAGGAGCGCGGCTACCCGCCGAGCGTCCGGGAGATCGGTGAAGGCGTCGGCCTGACTTCCCCCAGCTCGGTCGCACATCAACTCGCCGCGCTGGAGCGTCTCGGGTATCTACGCCGAGATCCCAACCGCCCGCGCGCCCTCGTCGTCGCCGACGACAGTGGCCCAACGACGCCAGCCGAGCAACACACCGACCTGGTCGAAGTCCCGATCCTGGGGCGCATCGCGGCTGGTGGACCGATCTTGGCCGAGCAGCAGGTTGAGGACACCTTCGCACTCCCCCGCGATCTGGTCGGCCAGGGTGAACTGTTCATGCTCAAGGTTGTTGGTGACTCCATGGTCGACGCTGCCATCTGCGATGGTGACTGGGTGGTGGTGCGCAGCCAACCCACCGCTGACAACGGCGACATCGTCGCTGCCCTGCTCGACGACGAAGCAACTGTGAAGACCTACAAACGCCAGGATGGGCACGTGTGGCTCATGCCGCACAACCCGGCCTATGCGCCGATTCTTGGCGATCACGCGCGAGTCATGGGCAAAGTTGTCACCGTGCTGCGGCGCCTGTGACCGAGTCATCCCCATGACGGAACTGCGCATCCGGGTAACCCAGCCGCGAGCTGGCGAACTCGACGTGCCGGCAGCCATGGCCGGGATCAAGCAGGCCGTGCTGGCGGCTGGCGATGTCGACCTGCTGGTCATTCCCGAGCTTGCGACAACCCGCTACGACATCCGTCGTCATATCAGCGAGGTCGCACCACAGGTCGACGATCCAGCCATGCAGGAACTGCGACAGGCCGCGTCAGCCGTCGGCACCGTTGTCGTGCTTGGCTTCGCAGAGCGCAGCAAATCATCAGTTGATGGCCCAGCGCTGTTCAACAGCGCGCTGGTCATCGATGCCGACGGTTCCATCGCCGGAGTCGTCCGCAAAGCGCACCTGTTTGCCGGTGAGACTCGGGTGTTCGTAGCGGGTGATCAGCTCGCACCCGTTCACACCTCGATCGGAGCCCTGGGTGTGGCGATCTGCTATGACATCGAGTTCCCGGAGACCGCCCGATCCCTGGCACTGGCCGGGGCCGAACTGTTCGTCGTGCTCTCGGCGAATATGGATCCCTACACCGACTACCACCTGACCTACGCCAAGGCCCGCGCTATGGAGAACAATCTGCCACTTGTTGTCGCGAACTGGGTCGGCGAGGGTCCTCGCTTCACCTTCCTCGGCCGCAGTTGCATCGTCTCAGCATCCGGGCAGATTTTGGCCGACGCCGGTATCGAGCCAGGTGAGGCTCAAGCGGCTGTCACCGTCGGCCGGAGCCAGGTCGACACCGACCTGGATTACCTGGCGCAGCGTCGACCAGAGTTGTACCGGCCGTAGGTTGCCAGCCTCACTGATCGCGCAGCATGCGGCGCAGGATCTTGCCGGATGCCGACTTGGGGATCGCATCAGTAAAGACCACCTCGCGCACCTGCTTATAGGTCGCGACCTTGCCCGCCACGAACGCCTGGATCTCTTCTGCGCTCACCTCGCTACCGGGGCGCAGCACCACGAACGCAACCGGAATCTCCCCAGATTCCTCGTCTGGGCGTCCAATCACGGCAGCATCCGCGATAGCCGGGTGGGTGAGCAGTAAGGCCTCCAACTCAGCCGGCGGCACCTGGAAGCCCTTGACCTTGATGAGCTCCTTGAGTCGGTCGACGATGTATAGGTGCCCATCAGCATCAAAGTGGCCGATGTCGCCGGTATGTAGCCAGCCCTGCGCGTCGATCGTGGCCGCGGTGGCCTCCGGGCTGTTCAGGTAGCCCAGCATGACCTGCGGGCCCTTGACCAGCACTTCACCGTCCTGGTCGACGCCAAGGTCAGCACCTGTTTCCGGATCAACAATGCGCGTCTGCGTGTTCGGTGCGGTCACCCCGACTGAGCCCGGCTTGAACTGTCCCGGCGGGGTCAGGTGCGAGACCGGTGACAGTTCCGTCATCCCAAAGCCCTGGACGATTTCACAGCCCAACCGGCCGCCAGCCTCAAGGGCCAGTTCCGCGGACAGAGGTGCTGCCCCGGAGAAGACCTGCTCCAACTTCGACATGTCGAACTTGTCCACCAGTGGATGCTTGGCCAAGGCCACCACGATGGGTGGCGCAACGAATGATCGGGTGACCCCGTAGTCCTGGTGCAGGCGTAGGAATTCCTCGAGATCAAATCGAGGCATGGTGACCACGGTGGCTCCGGCGCGCAAACCAGTGTTCATCAGCACCTGCATGCCATAGATATGGAAGAACGGCAGCACGGCGATGAAGGTCTCGTCTTCGCGAACGTCCGCCGCGGACAACACCTGCGCGACATTGGCGACCAGGTTGTGGTGCGTGAGCATGACGCCTTTACTTACTCCGGTGGTGCCGGAGGAATAGGGCAGCGCGACTAGGTCGCCGGGCACGACCGGTATTGAATCGGCCAACGGCGCACCCAGCAGGGCCGTCATCGGCTGCGCACCCTCGGCCTCACCGAGTACATAGATCTCCTGGACCGAGGTGCCCTCCGCAGCGGCCGTGGCAACCGGCAGGAACATGCCAATCGTCACCAGGATGCTGGCGCCGGAATCAACTAACTGCTTGTGAACCTCCTCAGCGGTGTAGGTCGGGTTGATCGTGGTGACGATGCCACCGGCCATCGCCACGCCATGGAAGACCACGGCATACTCCGGCAGATTGGGTGCCATGATCGCCAGCACGTCGCCCTTCGCGAAACCCTTGGCCACCAATCCGCCGGCCAGGCTGCGCACCGCGCCGGCAAGCGCACCGTAGGTGAGCACTCGGCCAGACATGCCCTCAATGAGTGCCGGCTTGTCCCCCAATGCGCCCGCGCGCTCCAGGATGTAGTCGCTCAGCGGCAGGTTCGGAATATCGACATCGGGCAGTGGGCTCGTGTACATGGCGCTCCCCTGATTGGCCTCTTCCCGGAATGGACGATTAAGCGTCCACGCGGCGTGGCTCCATGCTGACTGATCCAGGCTTACGGCGCAGGGAAATTCGCAGAACTCAGACGGCAGGTTCGTCCTGGTCGGCGGATTCCGCCAGACGGCGCAGCGCACCGAGCACCGTGTCCCGGTCGGTGGTGTACCAGAACGGCGGGAGGCTGGCACGCAGTTGACGTCCATATCCTGCAGTGGCGAGCCGGGAATCCAGGACGGCAACCACACCTCGGTCGTGCGGCCCGCGAATCAACCGGCCGGCCCCCTGGGCAAGCAGTAGTCCGGCGCGCGGCAAACTCACCGACCGAAATCCCGAGCCGCCCGCCTGCTCAATGGCTTCCTGGCGTGCGGCCAGAAGGGGGTCGTCTGGCCTGGGAAAGGGAATCCGGTCGATCGCGACCAGAACGCAACTAGGTCCCGGCACGTCAACCCCCTGCCACAGGGACAGCGTGCCCAGCAGACAACTCGCCGGCTCGGCGGCGAATCGCTCGACGAGCACGCCGACCGCGTCACCGCGGCGCTGCACCAGCAGCGGAATGTGATCGGTGTCCAAGCGCACGCGCAGATAGTCCGCGGCCCGTTCCACGCCACGCCAACTGGAGAACAGGGCCAGCGTTCGACCCCCCGCTGCCTCGATCAACAGGGCGAGTTCATCGAGGGCTTCCTCGGCAATGCCGTCGCGGCCGGGGGCTGGCAGGTCCGCAGGCACGTAGAGGATTCCCTGTGTCGCGTAATCAAACGGTGAGCCCACGTCGATGGTCGCGGCATCGTCCGTCGTCAGGCCCAATGCAGTAAGGGCGGAATCGAAACTGGCGCCGGTCGTCAGCGTCGCACTGGTCAGCAAGACCGGATTGCGACTGAACAGGGAATCGCGCAGCAGTGCGTCCACTGCCATGGGCGCCATTCGCAGGCTAGGGGCACGCGTCTCTCCCGCGTCCAACCAGATCACCGCTTCCGGGCCGGCAGTCAGAATTCGCCCAGCCGTCTCAAACAGTTCCTCAACCGCTGCGCGGGCATGCTGGCGCTGCGCGAGATCGTCCGCGTCCTGACCGTCCCTGCCTCCGCCAAGTTCGCTGATACCCGCGCGGCTGGCATCGCGCACCGCGGACAAAGCCAGGGTCAAGGTTCTATTCGGTTCACTCAGGCGAACCGGGCCGTCACCGCCGTCCAGCAGATCGTCGAGCGACAGTGACAATTGTTCGGCGGCCGCATCCAGTGCCTGCAGTGTCTCGATACTGAGTACTGAGCGGGCACGTCGAGTTGCACGCTCGATCTGCCCGGCCGACAGGTCCACCGCGGCTGCGGTGGTCACCCGATCAACGAGTTCATGGCCCTCGTCGATGATCACCGCATCGTGTTCCGGCAGGACAGGAATGCCTTCAATGGCATCGATCGCCAGCATTGCGTGATTGGTGATGACGATGTCGGCAGCCATCGCCTGCTGACGGCGCAACACGGTGAAACAGGCTTCGCCATGCGCGCAGCGTTGTTCGCCCACGCATTCGCGTCGGCCAACCGACAGGCTCCGCCACACCCGTGGATCTATCTCATCGGGGTAATCGTCCCTATCGCCAGTTTCGGTCTCCTCAGCCCACGCACGCACCGCCACAGCCTGCTCGCCCAGTGCCGATCGCGGCGCACTGAACAGGGCTTCCTGCTCGTCCTCTGGAACGAAGCCGTGGACCTTGTTCAGGCACACGTAGTTATTGCGCCCCTTCAACACCGCGAAACGCAGGGGGCGGGTTAAGACCGGTGCGAGGGCGTCGGCCAGGCGTGGCAGATCCCGCTCGACGAGTTGACGCTGGAGGGCAAGGGTCGCCGTGGCAACCACGACGGGCCGCCCGGTGCGCACGGCCTGCAGTGCCGCTGGTACCAGATAGCCCATCGACTTGCCGGTTCCGGTACCGGCCTGCACCAGCGCATGGTCGCCACCGGCCAGCGTGCGCGCCACCTGCTGCGCAAGGGCCAGTTGACCGGGGCGATGCTCTCCGTCAAGTGCCTGCACCACCAGTCGCAGGGCTGACTCCACCTCGTCTTCGGTGCCCAGCACCTCGCCCGCGCCCGTTTGATCAGTCGACACTGGCCCCTCCGGCGCGGACCAGTTCGTCCGCCAAGCCCGCCGGTACGCGCGCCTTGATCGATGTGCCGTCCGCGCCGTGATCGATCCCGATGACTTCGCCCTGTGCGTAGACCCGAGCCAGCAGGTCCCCGCGCGAGTACGGCAGCACGCAGGCAACCTCTGTCCAAGGGGTGGGCAGCGCTGCCTCAACCGCCGACATAAGTTCGTCAACACCGATACCTGTTCGAGCCGAGACGACGACGGCACCTGGCTCACGGCGTCGGATCCCTTCGATGGTCTCCTGATTGGCGATATCGGCCTTATTAATGGCAATGACCTCGGGGATCTTCTCTGCGCCAACCTGCGCCAGCACCTCGCGGACTGCAGCGATCTGACCCAGCGGATCCTCATCGGAGCCGTCCACAACGTGCACGATGCAGTCCGCTTCGGCTACCTCTTCCAGCGTGGAGCGGAAGGCTTCAACGAGCTGGTGGGGCAGATGGCGCACAAACCCGACGGTGTCGGACAGCGTGATCGCGCGTCCACTGGGCGTGCGTGCCTTGCGCACGGTCGGATCCAAGGTGGCGAAGAGGGCATCCTCAACCAGAACACCTGCGCCAGTGAGCCGGTTCAGCAGGCTGGACTTACCGGCGTTGGTGTACCCCGCGATGGCCACTGCTGGGATGTTGGCTCGGCGCCTAGCGGAACGCTGCACACCGCGCGCCTTACCCATTTCACGCAGTTGGCGCCGCAACTTTGTCATCGAGGCGCGAATACGCCGCCGGTCTGTCTCGATCTTGGTTTCACCTGGGCCTCGGGTGCCCACACCACCAGTGGCGCCACCCGCGCGACCGCCGGCCTGTCGGGACAGTGACTCACCCCATCCGCGCAATCGGGGCAACAGGTACTCCATCTGGGCCAAGGAGACCTGCGCCTTGCCTTCACGGCTTCGGGCGTGCTGAGCGAAGATGTCAAGGATCAGCCAGGTGCGATCGACGACTTTGACCTTGACGATTTCCTCGAGCTGGCGCAGTTGGCCTGGGGTGAGTTCGCCATCGCAGATCACGGTGTCGGCACCGGTGGCTACCACGATGGCCCGCAGTTCCTTCGCCTTGCCCGATCCAAGATAGGTGGCTGGGTCGGGGGAATCGCGTCGTTGAATCACACCTTCCAAGACGACCGATCCGGCGGTCTCAGCCAGTGCGGCGAGTTCGCGCATCGAACGTTCGGCTTCAGGCAGCGTTCCGGACGTCCACACACCGGCGAGCACGACCTGTTCGAGACGTACCTGGCGTACTTCGACTTCGGTGATGTCCTGTAATTCGGTGGAAAGTCCCGCCACCCGACGCAGGGCATGGCGATCCTGCAGATCAAACTGCTCGTGTTCACTCATGGTCTGCTCACGAAAGGTTGAGATCTCCGCTCGCAACCAACTCCGCTGGTCCAGTCAGCAGCAGGTCCCCGTTGCCCCTCATGCTGATCTGCACGATCCCGCCGGGTTGCTCGACGCTCACTGAGCCTTCCGGAAAAGACCCGAGCGCCCATGCCACCGCGCAGGCCCCGGTGCCGCAGGCCATGGTCTCCCCAACGCCGCGCTCATACACGCGCATGGTCAATCGACTGGGCGAATGACGCTGGACGAATTCCACGTTGACGCCCTCCGGGAACGCCGAATCCGGCGCGAGGGTGGGTGCCTGCCGCAGGTCTGGGATTTCGCGCAGATCGGGCACGAGGACTACCGCGTGGGGGTTAGGGACATAGACACCGAGCGCCGGCCACTGCTGGCCCCCACTGCTCACCGTCGATTCCGGACCGGCTACCGCTGATCCCATATTTATGGTGATGCGCTTCTGCTCGATCCAGGCCTGACGTGGGCCACCCCGGGTTCCCAAGATGACCGGCGCATCCGTGATCAGCCCGGCCTCGAGCAGGTAACGCATCATCACCCGAGCTCCATTGCCGCACATCTCAGCGATGGACCCATCCGCATTGCGGTAATCCATCACGAAGTCCGCGTCCCCCGCCCAAGCAAGGTTCGGGTCGGCACCGGATCGAACGACCCGGATGACCCCGTCCGCGCCAAGACCGGTCCGACGCGAACACGCGGCCCGCACCCACTCAGGCGACAAGGTCAGGGTCCCCGATAAATCCGGCACGATGATGAAGTCATTGCCCGTGCCATGACCCTTCACAAACCGGATACCGGTCGTTGCTGGGGTCCGCGGCACCTGCCTAGCGTAGGTGCCTTGCGGCAATCCAGGCGTCACCACTGATCAACCTGGGTTTAGCGAGAGGTAGCTAGCAAGGCGCGATAGGCCTCCATGGTGCCGGCCAGAATCGCGGGCCAGGTCTGCTCGACAGGTGCGTCAAGGGTGCTGGCCTGCAGTGCCCTCAGGCCAGGCATGTCTGTGGCGAAGTCGCTAAGGACCTCGACCATCGCTTGGTCGCTGGCAACGAGGCAGCCCGTTTCGCCGTGCGTGATGAAGGCACCACTGCCACTTTGCGACCGGGCGATCACCGGCAGGCCCCAGGTGCGCGCCTCCAGTGCGGCAAGGCCGAAGGACTCCCGGATGGACGGCTGCACGAACAGATCCGCCTGCGCAAACTGTTCCTGGATGCCGCTGCGATCCAATCGACCCGTGAACGTTACCTGGCAGTGCCGCATGCCGCGGGCTAGCCGCTCGGCCCGACCCCGGACCGGCCCATCGCCGATCACCGCGAGGTGAATCCTGGTGCCGCTGCGCCTACCAGCCGCTTCGACGATTCGCAGTAATGGCAACACGCGCTTGCGGGGCGCCAGGCGGAGCACGCTGACCAGGCGAAGACCTGGCTCGGCATCACCGTTGTCCCCTCGCTTGGTCGGATTCCTCCACAACTGCGGATCAATGCC
>JAGWVT010000131.1 GCA_018970765.1 Actinomycetales bacterium | reverse complement strand
ACGACAGCAGACGCCGTGAACTTGGTCGTGCGCCTGCCCGACTTCGCGGAATAAGACGCCGAGAACCTGTGCACACCCGCCTTCACTGGGGCGAAGCCCGACGATGCGAAGCCGTCCAAGTCCGCGAGCAGCGAGGCGCGCATCGCGCCGGACACGGCCACCGCAGACCCTGGCCCGGCCTGCGCGACATTCACCGTCGTGGCAGAGCCCACAGCCACCACAGCATCCACCGGCCACACCTGGAAACCCGGAGCCAACGGCATCACCGGAGCACTAGGAGCAGATGGCTCACTTGTCCCTGCAGAATTGGTCGCAATAACCGTGAACGTGTACACCTGACGATTGGTCAGGCCCGCCACAGTGCACGACAAACCAGACGTCGTGCACGACTGCCCACCAGGAGACGCAGTGACGGAGTACGAGGAAATCGTCGCTCCACCATCAGAAGACGGCGGCGACCAAGACAGAGTCGCCGATCCATCGCCCGGGGCGGCAATCAATGTCTGCGGCTCCGCTGGCCTGCCGGGCTCATACTCGACGAGGTATCCGCCCAGCCCTTGCCAACCATTGTGGACATCATCCCAACCAGATGGGCCTGCATTCCAAGCCATCATCAAATAGGGCTGAGTTGCCCCTACTGCCCGTATTGCGCCATTGTCAGGTTGCCTGTAGTCCCAGAAAGTAGGTTGCCCAACCGCATCACAGTCACGGGCCCCCCGGCAACGACTGAAGACCGTGCCAGATTCGGGCCCCGAGTCCCATGCCCACGTCATCTGATAACCGCCGGATGGTCCCAAATCACGACCCCCGAGTAACACATCCTTGACCGGTCCCAACAAGGACAGCAAGAAGCTGTGTTCCTCCGGGGAGGTTACCGTCGCGAGGTGCCCCTGCATGCCTCTGAACGTCCGCGATTCGGATTGGACCTTGGCATCCTCCCAAGAGGCATAGCCAGGGACAAACTGATACCAGTGGTCAGTGCCGGGCATCTGCACGATCGCCGGAGCGCCCACCCAACTGTTGTTGTGTCCGGCCATTCCTGCCAGCAACATGTATTTGCCTTGGCACGCCGAACGGATGTCGCTCATGGGTGTGCCCAAGCCCGCGTCTCCAGGGTGCCCATCACCCACGTTCCAATACAGCGATGAGAAACACAAGGTCCACCCGCCACTTTGCAATGCGGACTGAGTCACGTTGGGAGTGGGCCCATAGGGGTAGTAGGACGGGGTGTCCGCAACGTAGATGGCGCGGTAAGCCGGAGGGTCCGCAGAGGACGACACTCCGATGGCGCCAGCGCTCCAGCCCGCTTGCAGTCGACCGCCAGCCATATGCCAACAGAGGCGTGCGCCGGGATTCGCCCAACCGTCGAGGATGCCGCCCGCATCACACCACCGTCTGTCGACTTCGTCGCCAGCCTTGACGAATCCCCAGGAATAGTTGTCGCTGTAGTACCAGCCGACGCCGTTGGAGATGTGGGTCGCGTTCGTGCCGTCACCTGTGTCGGTGAGCACGTCGGACATCGGTGCCGCAGCGACTATTGTGAACTCGCGGTCGGAAAGGGGCTGCAACACGATTGCGGAGGGCGCAGCGTGCACCAAGCCCGGACCTGAAACCACAAGGTTGCTAAGAACACACGCGGTGACCACGGCTGCTAATCGGCGCATCATGCCTCCAAAAGAACGTCACATGCACAGGCTCACTGCAACGGTGAGCGTACCTGTCATGCCACAGATCCCTGAGGCGCCGCACCCGGCGCCGCCCAACGCTGCAGCAGCCCACGGCTTTCCCCCAACGGCTGACGCAGCCAGGGCAAGATGTCCGAGCCCGGCAATCGGTCAGGGTTTCTTGTAGACGAGGTCGGTATAGGCATCGGATTCGGCGTCAGAGCCGTTGTAGCCGGGGAGGAGGTCAAGCGACCAACCGGCAGGCAACGCCTTCGGCTTGTTGATGATGCCCCAAGTCCCGCCGACCTTGACGCCAGTGAGGTTCGCGCCGGTGAGGTCCGCGCCAGCGAGGTCCACGTCGAAGAGTTTTGCGTCTCGAAGGTTCGCCCCGCGCAGGTCCGCGCCGGTGAGCACGGTGTCCGTCATATCGGCCCCGCGCAGGTCCGCGTTGCGCAGGTCCGCGCCTTCTAGGTCCAAGCGTTTCATGTTGGCGTCCCTGAGCATGGCCCCTCGCAAGTCCGCGCGCTCGAAATGACCTTCCTCGAGGTTAGCGCCCCTGAGGTCGGCTCCGGCTAGATGCGCATCGCGGGCGTATGCCCAGTAGAGCGAGGCCCCGCTGAGGTCCGCCCGGTCGAGTTTGGCGAACCGGAACTCGGCGTAGTTCAGGTGTGCACGTCGAAGGTTCGCACCGATCAGGTTCGCGCTCGTCTTGTCGCATGACTGCCAGTCGATTTTCTCTCGTGCTGGCTTGCCGCAGTCCTTGCTCATCGGCGGGCCCGACGGATCGCAGCCAGCGAGGGCTACGGCCGCCAAGGCCAGGGAAGCCATTGCCCTGGATGCTCTCAGACTCTTTCGCATGACCTGATTATGCCCCTGCCTTCTCACCTGCCCACGAGGCAGCCGTGCACCCGGTGCCAAGCTGATGGATGCTCCCGCGCACGCATGCGGTGTTGGGAGCCCGCGGGCAGGCATTAGGGTCGCGCCATGCTGCGTTTGCAGACCGTCACCGTCGATGCGCATGACCCCTCCGCCCTGGCCCGTTTCTGGGCGGGGGCGCTGGGTTGGCAGGTCACCGACGAGGGCCCTATCGAGGTCGGGGTCGAACCGAGTGAGGACAGCGGCGTGCGCGGCATGGTGCCCGACTTGCTGTTCATCAAAGTCCCTGAGGGCAAGGCCCTGAAGAACCGTTTGCACCTGGACCTACGGCCAGACGACCAGGCGTCGGAGGTCCAACGCTTGCAGGAACTCGGCGCCACGCTCGTGGACATCGGCCAGGCCGCCGACCCACACTGCACGTGGGTGGTCATGGCCGACCCGGAGGGCAATGAGTTCTGTGTGCTGAGGGCGCTCACGTGACGCGCTCCCATCTGCATCCCGCACCAGAGGCAGGCGATCGTGGCTGAGTACGCCGTCTATTTCAACCAGCAGTGGGTCGGCGACCACACGAGCGAGTGGTTCGCATCGCGCGGCCCACTGGCAAGGGCGGTGGTGGCCGAAATGAGGGCTGCTGGCGTTCTGCGATTCGCTGGCGGCCTCGAGGAGGAACTGGAATCGGCCTTCCACGCCGACTCGACCAGTGGTGCGCTTGTCATCGCTGACGGCCCGGTGACCGGCAACGCCGAGTGGCTTGGTGGGCTGACCATCATCGACGTGCCCGATGACGACGCCGCGAAATACTGGGCGGGGAAAGTCGCTGAGGCCTGCGGGTGGCCGCAGGAGGTACGTCGGTTCAAGGGTTGAGCGCGGCACCGCGGCTGTCACACGCGCGCACAACATCGTGGTGAGTCAACTCGAACGGGGTCATCGCCGCATCGGACGAGGTTTCGCACGCGCCACTCACCGATCTCTGCTCACATCAGCGGCCGGCGGCGGCGAAGGGGCCACATGTGCCTCAATGATCATCTCCGTGCCATGCATGACCGACGAATGGAAAC
>JAGWVT010000130.1 GCA_018970765.1 Actinomycetales bacterium | reverse complement strand
AGCACACTTCGTCGTATCCAAGGACAGATAAGTGCTCCCTAATCTGTCCAAGTACCTTAAAATTGAAGTTGTGCTCAATGGAAATGTACCGCACTTGCCTGCCCTTCAAGAAGCAACGACGGGAACAAGAAACTCCGTGTAACCATTGGACGAACGAATGAGACGCGACAACAATGATGGTGCATCAAGGCTGCTGGCATACGGGGTTGCTCGCATAAGTCGTGATCGCCACCAATACCGATTACACACGTGATCACTTCCAGTGTTCGGTGACCGGTTGAATCCAACACTGATTGCGTCTCAAACCGTTCACGATCGGGCTCTTCGCGAATTCTCCACGGCTGGTGGCGCCACCTTCTCGCCACCAGTGCTGCCATTCTCCGATCTGCCCCGTGCGGTGAGAAACGTGAGACCGACCGTCAAGCGCGTCGCGAGGACCGCACAAAAGAGAAAGGGGTGTTGCAGAACTCGTCGCCATTGGCCTCTTCGGAGGAAGATGCCAAGCATGCGGTTCACGGGGCTGAACTGTGCTCGCACGATGGGATCGGATTTTCCCCACTTTTGGATGTAGCGCGTCATGCCAGCGGAATAGTAGGCCTTCTTGCGCGCATAGCGAAGAAGCGAGGACTCACCTTCATTGTGGTGGATAAGGGAGCACCCGCTGCTGGCTCGACGTCCATCGACGGCGGGGCAACGCAACCAACAGGACTCATCGAGCCAGTGCGGGCAGGTGACCACTGACGTGGTTGTCACAGCTCGCACCCTGCGATCGAAGTCCCAGTCCTCCGGGCCTGTTAGGCGTTCGTCGAAATCCCCCGCGGCGTCCAGCGCAGATGAGGCGACAAAGCGGACGCAGTCAACGGGACTTCCGGTGTAGAAACTCCGCTCGAATCGGCGTGCCTTGGCGAAAGAGGTGTGCCCCTGTATTCGTTCATCGACATAGACCGCCCCTACGTCGACTGCGATCGCCTGGACAACCGCTTGTACCACTGCCGGCCCGAGCACCATGTCGGCATCAAGGTACCCAACAATGTCAACGCCATGGAGAGCCCTGAAGCCCGTATTGCGCTGCGCGCTGCGCTCCGGGCCTGCGGTGATGAGCGTGCATGCGAAGGGTTCCACCAACGCTTGCGTGCCGTCAGTGGAGTTGTTGTCAACGACCACCACCTCAATGGGGCCATATGTCTGGTCGCGAATACTGGTCAAGCAGGCGCTGATGTTGCGCGCCTCGTTGCGCGTTGTCACCACAATCCCAACGAGAGGGCTCATCGGGGTATGGGCACACTCACTTGGCTGCGTCATCGCAGCCTGCTGCTCAGGGTGCCGGGGGTGAGGAGGCCCTGAAGGAACCGCACCCCGTACCACCCGTGGGTGAGAAGGGCCACGGGCAGGGCCGCAGCGCACACCGCAGGAGGGTGGCCGGAGCGGCGCAACTCCAGAATGCCGAGGAGCAGGGCGCAACCATAAACCATCACCAACAGACCGACAGCCGGCCACGGCAGCCACCCAAGGGCGGCAGCCAAGCAGGCGAGGGCGAAGGTAAGCACGAGAGCGGTGGGCACGAAGTACTGCACGCGACGCGAGGAGGCACCGAAGGCGCGGGCGAAGTAGCCGCGGTGCAGGCCATAGCGCCCGACCTGCTGTAGGTGACCGGCGAGGGTTGGTCGTCGGTTGTGGAACACGACCAGTTCCGGACGGTACTCGATGACGTGGTTGGCTGCGGTGAGTTTGTCGCAGAGGAAGGTGTCGTCCCCGGGCCAGAACGGGCTGCCGAACCCACCCACGGCAAGGAACGCATCCCGACGGATGGTCAGGTTGACCGAGGGCCAGTCCCGTACTCGCCGCGGTGGGCCGAAGGGCACGTACCTCGCCGGGTTGCCGCCGAGCAGACGGGCGCTGTAGACCGCCCCTGAGACGCGCTCCATGAAGCCCGCGTCTGGCGGTGTCACCCCCGGCCCGCCGTACGCGGCGCTGCTGGTGTGCACGGCGAGGCTGAGAGCGTCAAGGAAATCTTGCTGGGGGTAGGAGTCATCGTCGAGGAACACCAGCCAGCCCGCGTTGGTCGCGCGGGCCGCGAGGTCTCGCTTGTCGGCCGGGCCCACCCGACCCGAGGCGATCACCCTGACGCGCGGATCATCGACGGGTGACGGCTCGGGATCGTTCGTGATCACCAGCGCCTGCCACGTGTGTTGGCTCAGCTGTTGCAGCGCGTGACAGCCGCGGCGGACCATGTCGTTGACCGTCACCACCGGAATGATGAAGACCACATCGAGGTCAGCGGTCACACCCTGCTCGCCCCAACAAGCGACTTCGGATCAGCGGCCACCGCGGACGCGGCCTCTCCCCTGGTGAGGTTGTAGCGATGCTGGCGCACGCGACGCAGGGCTCGCACGCCATAGGAGAAGACGAACTGCCACTCCCGCTTGGTGAACCGCAGGAGAAAGGTCAATTGGCGCAGGATGAACGCTGGGGAGTACGCGATGCCGTACATCTCCCGGATCGCGGCGTAGTAGCGCTCATGCGGGATCGGGGTTCGCACGATGACCTTGCTCATGTCGTGGTCGTTGTAGTCCTCGGTGAGCAGCACCCCCTCGGCCAGGCACTCGCGGTGGTAGGGGGTGTAGTCCAGCGGGGTGCAGATCGTCACCTGCAGTGTCCGGGCGTAGCCCTGGGTCATCAGCCGCTTGACGGTGGTCACGGTGAGGTCGAGCATCTCCTGGGTCTGCCAGAAGTACCCGACCATGATCGTCAGGGGGGGGTGCAGGCCGTACTTCGTCATGAGGCGCAGGCAGCTCTCGACGTGCTGCATCTGATAGCCCTTGTTGAGCCGTTGCAGGGTGTAGTCATCGGCTGCCTCGAAGCCGAGCAGGACGAACCGGAAGTTGGCCTTGGCGAGCAGCCGAATCGTCTGCTCGTCAAGGTACTCAAAGCGCGTGTTGAACCCGAAGTAGCAGCCACGCGTGTGCAGGCCGCGGGCGATGATGCCCTCGGCGAACTGCCGGGCCTGCAGTCCCCGGTACCACACACCGGAGTCGTCGAAGATCTCCCGCACGCCATAGTCGGTGATGAGCCGCTCGTACTCATCAAGGCTGCGCTCCACCGACATCTGGGAGAAGGTGAGGTCGGGTCCGTTGTAGCGGCAGAACGTGCACTTGCCGAACATGCAGTCGCGGATGACGCTCGTTGCATAGGTGCCCGGGGTCTGGAGGAAGTTCCCGTTCTCGTAGGCATAGTTACGCCACTGCACTAGGTCGCGATCCACCAGGGGGGCGTCATCGAGGGGCTCCACCTGAATGAAGTTCCCCGTGCTGCGCATCCCACCATCGGTGCGAATCGCCAGACCCTCGATGTCGGTACTCTCACGCCATCCCGGGCTGGCTGCGATCGCGCCGATCAATCGACGCAGAATGAAGTCGACGTGGTTGCTGCGGACGACCACATCGGTGGCTGAATGCTGAAGGGTCTCCTCGGGTGCGCGACTGGAGTGGTAGCCGGTCATCACGATCACCGCCTGCGGCAGGTGGCGCCTGAGTTCCTCCGTGAGCGCCCAGTAGAACTTCATCACCGGTGTGGTGCTCTCAAGCACGATCACGTGCGGCTGCCACGCGATGAGGTCATCTCGCCACTGGTGGTAGTCCTT
>JAGWVT010000041.1 GCA_018970765.1 Actinomycetales bacterium | reverse complement strand
CGGGCAGGGTACCTGGGAAGAAGCGTTCAGCGGCGGTGGCTAGGTCAGGCAGAGCCCACCAGCGAAAGCCGATGATGTCCTGCACCTCCGTGGGTGTTCGGGCATGCTCCAACAAGACCGGGGCACGCTCAGCAATGTGCGCTACAACAACCACTTCGTGCTGGAGAACTCTTCGCCCACGATGTAGATAGGTGCAAGTGCGATGCCACCGTGGTGTGCTGATCTGGGCAGCGTCGATGATCAGACCGGTTTCCTCTGCCAACTCGCGTGCGGCCACCTCACTTGGTGACTCCCCTTCCTCGCAACCGCCACCAGGCAACTCCCACCATGGCCGCGTTTCGGGCCGGGAGGAATCGCGCACGTATAGGAGCAGCAGTGAGCGTTGCGCGTCCAGCAGCACAACCCGAACAGCGGAACGCTCGATATCTGCCGGGAAAATTACGCGTCCTGCAAGGTTTCCGGGTAGTGCCGACGCACCAAGTCCGGGTAGCTACGAACGTAGTAGTTCCACATCTGTTCACCAAAGACGGGAACCGCGCCACCCGCCAAACCTTCTTCACCAGTGAGGAGTTGGGCACGACTTGCCATGAATCCGGCATCTCGATGGCGGGGACTTTCGGCCACTGCCGAAGTGAACGTCGGACCAAGCGCAAGAGGTTCCAGACTCGCCCGCAGGTCAGGACCATGGAAGTATGCCGATGAGTAGCGCTGCTGCTGCGAGATGACCCGATGGTTGGTGGCAATGAGGTAGTTCCCCGTCATTGACTGCAGCATTTCTCCAAGGTTGACCACGAATGCATCGTCACGTGGCGGTACGTCTACCCACTCACCCCGTTCATTTTCTACCTGCAAGCCACCAACGCCGTGCTGCATCAGCAGGGTGAGGAATCCTGCATCATGATGCCCGTTAACACCTGCCTGCCCGTGGGGCGTTGGTGGATAACTGATGAGCTTCATGAAACCTAGGGGCAGCTCTCCGAAACGCTCGGCAAAGGTTGTCGCTGGAAGGTCAAGTCCCATGGCCAGCATCTCCATGAGCTCATCTGCAAGGCCCGCTAGGGCGCTGAAGTACTCCATCACTACCGAGCGGAATCCAGGGAGTACCGCCTCAGGAAGCCATTGATTTGGTCCATCGAGCCTGAGGTAGGCGGGCAGAATATCCGCGGCGCGAGCTGGATTCTCCGTGGACAGGTCAATCTGTTCGCGAAAGTCGACACGGTTATTCGTCAACTCTGCGCCCACAGCCTCCCAACCGCGAAAGTGCCGAGAGTTTGCCTTGGCGATGAGGTGCTTAGTCTCCTCGGGTAGCGCGAAAAAAGACTTCAGAGCAGTGAAGTATCGACTGATCAGATCTTCATCCACGCCATGGTCGGTAAGCAGGAAGAAGCCAACCTGGTGGCAGGCGGCCACCAGATCCCGCGCCAAGGTCAGGCGTTCCTGGGTGGACCCACGCCACTCAGCCAGTGAGATAACCGGAATCGAGGTGAAGGCCGGCCTGTTATCCATCTCAGTATTCATAGCAACTCACGGAACAGCACCTTACTAACTCTCCCCTGGACTTTGGACCTCATCGACCCACACGAACGCCGTTACTGAGGATGCAATGAAACTGCGCACGTGGCCGCCACTGCTCTCGTCGGTGCTGATGCCGTGCAGATGGAGGCCCGGAATACGCGTACCGTCGACCGCGTCTGGAAATCTGAAACCCACCATTGAGCCATGCCAGGTGGAAAAGGTGAAACGCCGCTCATGATCAATGACCTCGGCTAGGGGCTCACCCTGGTACTCAGGTGGAGCAACGGTGCGCAGCACGACCTCGTCGAATTGCCCAGCGATTTCCAGGGCACAGACGACCTGGGCGTGATCATGATCGGTATCCGCGAGATATCGATCGACGGCACCTGCCACACCGGCGAAATTAGTTCCGCTAGGCAGCCCAAGTTCATGCCGACGACCACCGTGCGCAGCCATAGCAAAGGCCATGCCCTCATTGGGCCCAACTCGAACCGGCCGACCATCAACAGGGATGCGCCAGGTCACGCCGTGGCGACTGACGACCTCTCCTTCAAGGTCGTGCATGACTCCCAAGCCGAGCCGACTCCCCGCAAATTCCGTTGCGACGGTCACGCTCGTCGAATAGTCCCCAGCAAAGAGTCGGTCGGCGGCTCGACTCTGCGCGACGGAGCCATGACCGGAGACGATTTCGTGCAGACGGCGTCGTGCTCGGATCAGTCCCTCGTCAAACATCCCACAGCCTCAACGTTTTGGCGTGACAGTGAAGGTGTACTTCGCGGTTCGGAAAGCCAGCGACTGCCCGGGGACCGCCGGATATGAGCCCTCGACAACGCACCTGCCGGGCCGGCGAAACCGCACGCTGACTGTTCCAACAGTCTGGGACGCCTTGTTGGTATTCGTGGTGATCACGCAGGAGCGCCTTCCGGAGATGACCGTCCAATTGAGCATCACCCCCGGGCAGCTCACCCACAAGTTTCCGATGTATTCGTTGATCTTGCAGGTGACGAGCTGCAGTGGAGTCCGCTGCCCGACTTGGAAAGTGCCCGTGGTCTGTTCAGCAAGTGTGCCGGTCAGCGTCGGCTGTTGGGCGTCCCCGACCGTCAGGGAAAAACTAGTCTTGGCAGCAGGATCTCCGACGGCTGTTGGAATGCTAAAGGCGCACGGGCCCGTGTTGGCAACCCAGAACAGAAAACTGTTCGCCTCCGGACTAGGCCAACCCGCGCATCCTTGATCTTGGCTTCCCGTGAATGTGACCGGAAAGGTCGCTGCTCGCGGATAAGAGTTGTTATGACCTGTGGCCAGTGCGGAACCACCGGCAGTGCACGTAGATCCCTGGGGGTAGGTGAGTCCTTCGGGCGTGGTCCAACAAAGGGCGTATGCGATTCCCCGCCAGAGTGTTGGGTTTTCCGCCGGATCCGCGGAAATCGCGAATGGTGGGCTAAGCACACCCTGGCAATAGAGGTTGCCGACACGACTGACCAAGCACCCGGATAGTGGCTGCACAAAGACCCGCAGATCACTCGCAGGCTCGGCCTGTGCTGCAGCGCCCGGAAACAACACCGAGACCGCAATTCCCACGGTTGCGGCGAGCCAGGGTGCAGACCGCCTCAATCCCCATGAAAAGGGTGAAACCACCCTGGAACTCTAAACCCGACGGGTCGGCGCTGACTGCGCCGCAGCAGTCCCTAGCATCAGGGCGTGCAGCCAACCGGGATTGTCCTGGTGGAAGCGGCAATTCTCCTCGCGGCAGTCGTCCAGGGAGCAAGCGGCCTTGGCTTCAATCTCACCGCCGCGCCCATCGTCAACGCCATCATGCCCGGCCCAGCATCAGTGGGCTTAATCAACCTCTTCGCACTGCTGCAGAATGCATGGCTGCTGGTCCGAGAAAAGGGCCAGATCCGCTGGCGAGCTTTCCGGGTTCTGGGTCCCGCCCTCGCGGTAGGTGTCCTCATCGGGTTTGCCATGGTCCGGTTGATCCCCACGACGGCCATGCCGATCCTCGTCTCGATATCCGCCTTAGCATCGCTGATCACTTTGGTGACCTGGCGTGCTGGATCGAACCGCACGGCCGGTTGGATCGCCGGAGTTTGGAGCGGGGCCATCAACACCTATGCCGGCGTGGGCGGACCCCCAGTTGCCTCGTACCTCATCAGCCAGGGCTGGTCTCACGCCGACTTTCTGCGCACACTGCAACTGGTGTTCATCGGCATCGACATTGTCAGCTTGCCAATCCTGGGCTTACCGAGTCTGCCGTGGTGGTTCTATGCCGTTGCCGTGTGTTGCCTTCTGCTCGGCACTGCGCTTGGGTCCCTGCTGCGACGCCGGCTCAGTCATGAGCAGGCGGTACGTCTGTCCCGAGTTGTTATCGCCGTAGCTGCATTGGTGTCACTTGGGTATTCGGTCTTCACCCTGTTCGGCTAACCGACTGGGATACTCCCATCATGGCAACCCGGGTCCGACAGCCCAAGGGCGTGCTCACCCTGGCGATGGTCGAGATGTGGGAGCGGTTCTCCTTTTACGGCATGGTCGCGCTGTTGGTGCTGTATCTCATTCAACCCGAGAACGGGCCATGGCCCCCTGGGCCGGGCCAGGGCTTCACCGAAGCCGATGCCGCAGCTCTTTTCGGGACATATTCAGCACTCGTCCTGGCTGCCCCGCTTATCGGTGGGTGGCTCGGTGACCGACTGATCGGACCACGTCGCGCACTTGTTATTGGTGCTTTACTCATTGCCATCGGACACTTCGTCCTGCTCATTCCATCCCTGTCGTTGTTCTGGGCGGGCTTGCTCGTGATTGCCGCCGGGACAGGACTGCTTAAGCCGAACATCTCAGCAGTACTCGGTGATCTATACGCTCCCGGGGATGATCGCCGAGACGGGGGCTTCTCACTTTTCTATCTGGGGATAAATGCGGGAGCATTCACCGCTCCGCTGATCTGCGGGTGGATCGCCACCACATACTCCTGGCGAGCAGCCTTCTCAATCGCCGGATTCGGGATGCTGCTCGGCCTGCTCCAGTACGCCCTAGGACACCGACGCTTAGGCTCGGCAGGCTCGCGGGTTCCACGTCCGGCCGAGGCCCACGAACGTCACCGACTCCTGCTCATCGCTGTCGTTGCTCTTGGCCTAATCGCAGGCGCACTCGGCCTCGCCATTTTCCTTGCCGGATTCTCCGCTGCGGTGGTGTCTGCGGTGGTGTCCATGGTAATCATCGTCGCTTCCATAGTTGTCTTTCGCGCACTGTTAACGAAGACCAAGACCAAACCAATTGACCAGCGACACATTAAGGCCTTCCTCGTACTCTTCCTAGCCAGCGCCGTCTACTTCGTCCTGTCGTCGCAGGCTGGCTCAACCATCACCGAATTCACCCAAGACTGGATTGACCGCAGCGTTGGAGCCTTTACTATCCCGACCAGTTGGCTTACTTCCCTTAATCCAGTCCTTGTGGTGATGTTTGCCCCGATCTTCGCCGCCCTGTGGACAAAGCTGGCCAACCGAGCCCCCACTACTCCGACGAAAGTGTCTCTTTCCCTCATAGGTGTGGGCTTGAGCTTCTGGGTTATTGCACTACCGGGGTTTCGTGCTGATGCTGGGATCTCCTCTGGCCCGCTGTGGGTGCTCAGTACCTTTCTCGTACTGACGTGGGCGGAACTCCTCATCGTGCCGATCGCACTATCCGTCACTACTGAACTTGCCCCCGTGGGTCTAACCGGTCAGCTCGTCGGATTGTGGTACCTAGCTGCTGCAATCGGTGGTTCCATCGGTGGCCAAATTGCTCGATTGATTGAGGTGCTCGGTATTGGCGCCTACTTCGTGAGCATCGGGCTGCTTTCTATTTTCATCGGGCTGGTTTTCATGCGCATACGCGGCCGCTGGGCGCAAGCCCTTGCTCCGATACGCTGATGTCAACCAGCTGAACAGGCTCGGGAGGAGCGCAGTGCACAAAGCGGTGCTTGTTCCCGTTCTCCTCGTCACACTCGCTACGACAACTTCCGTCGGCGCACCGGCGATTGCCCAGTCCGTCGCGGTCCAACGTCCATATGTGCACAATCTTGACATTCCACCTCGAGAACAGTGGAACTCGAACTACGGGTATTGCGGGGAGACAAGTCTGATCAGTGCGGGCCTGTACTTCGGCCAGTACACGTCACAGTGGACGGCGCGCAGCCTTGCCTCGCCCGGAGTTCCGCAGACATCTCAGGAGAGCCAGCTCCTGCTGGGTGTCAATGACGTTGACGCCGCGAAACGCATGCGCCTAGACGCTACAGCGTTTGATAGCAACCAGCAGACCTCTACAACGCAATTCCTTACCTGGGTCAAGTCGATGGTTCTGCAGAATCACCCGGTAATCATCGGGGTACTGCTGAACATGGAGCGCTCACACGATGACCCACCCGGTGATGCCGAATACGACCACATTGTTCCGGTTCTTGGCGTCGCATCACACGTGAAGCTTTCCCAATCGGATTCTCGATATCGCCCATCAGACCTACTCACATTCAGTGATAACAGTGGGCTCCGCTCCGATTCGATATACAGCGCAACCTTCGGTTCTTTCCCACGTAATCGAGCGTCCGCAAATGGCAGGAACGCCCCCATGTATTCGCTTCGCAACAGACCCATGAACTATGCGGTCGCCGTCACTGGCGTCGCTGATCCCGAGCACGTCACCATTCCAGTTCGACTGACCTCGTCAACGGATGGTGAGGGTGCCCAGGACGAAGACGTGTTAGCAGCACCACCGCGGCCGGAACCGATCACGCTAACCGCTACGGTGACAATTCCTGATCCAACGATCGCATATAACGTCTACCTCTACGACGACTTCAATAAAGTACCAACACGCAATTTCAACGCTGCCGCCGCTAGTGCCATTCAGTCTTGGACCATTCCGGCCGGAAATGCGACCACATGGACGCAGGCCATTTCGACGATGTCTGATCAGACTCGAGTATTCCGGGCAGTACCAATCACGGCCCCTTAACGGCCAGCTACCAGGCTTGTCAATAGCCTCTAGCGCACGTCGTAGGTGAGCTGATAGCTCGCCCCACCGCCCTGGAAGTTCAAGATCCCCTTCCCCACCTGGTCGGGGCTGATGAACTGTGTGCCCAGTGAGTCGTCCATGTCGACCGGTGGGTTGTCCTGGTCTATCAGTTCCAAGCCAAGGGCTCCATTTGGTGGTGAATACGCCGAACTGCCATCCCCCCAGGTGGCCTGCGACGGGACATAGCTGATGGGGGTGTTGATAACGAACGTCTTGGCCTTGCCTGCATTCATCGACTTCTTGAATTCGCGGAACATGATGCGCTGGCCTGGCATGGGAATTACCGCGCGCAACAGGACCTCGTCGTCCCCAAAATCCTCGGTCTTGAAACAGGTCAAGGTACCCAAGGTGACCGTGATCGATCGAGCACTTGGCACCGGGGTGGCGACCAAGGTCGGTCGAACAAGCACGGCTGTCGGTAGCACCAGGCTCGCCACGACCGTAGGCACCGCGGATACCGTGGCTGAGGCAGACCTCGTTGCTGACGCGGAGGGAGTCGGGGACGCCGTTGGCGTTGGACTTACAGTCGCCGTTGACGGCGAGGTAGGAGTCGGGGTGGGAGTCGGCGTGGGGGCAACTGTCGCGCTTGGCGACGAGGTCGACGTTGTCGTCGCGGTCGGTGCATCGCCCTTGGCCGCAATGGCCGTGGATTGCGCCGAAACCTTCGATTGCGCGGTGTCGTCCGAGCACCCGGCGGTTGCCAGCAGCAGACACCCAGCGGCAAGTAGTGACACCAGTGATGCAACGTGTTGCCTCATGATCCTGCCTCCTAGACCCTCACTTAAACACGACCGTCTGCTTTGTGCCCGATGCCTCTGCACCCCAGGGGTTGCTTGTGACAATCCAAGCCTTTGGCTTTGCTCCGACTTGAGTGGCCACGCAGGTCACTTGATTGGCGTTGCCCTTCCTGACGCAGGCGGTTGACGACTTGCCGCCTTTCCAGCGGACTTCAAGGCGAGCTCGCAGACCGGTGGGCAATGCACCCATCGCGGTTATGGACGCCTGCTTGAGTGAACCTGACATTGACAGGTTCACGATTGGCGGTGTCAATGGGATAGACGTGATTGTTCCATCCCCACTATTGGTAACCAAAACCTCTCCACCTTCGATGGCAACCCCGAAGGGCTTGTCGCCGGTTCGCACCGTAGCCACCACCGCGCGCTTGTCCCGATCGATGACGCTTACTGCATCACTCCCAAAGTCAGCCACGAAGACGTGAAAGGAGTCAAGCGCTAAGCCCCAGGGTTGCGACCCGACCGTCACTGTCGATATCACTTCATTCGTAACGAGGTTGACCACTGAGACGGTGTCACTGCCATTGTTCGTGACGTATGCAGTTGCTCCGTCGGGTGCTACCGCGATATTCGCCGGACGAATACCAACAGGGATCGTTGCAATCGTGCTCAGAGTTCCACTGTCGAGCACAACAACGACATTGGCCTCAAGGCTTGTCACATAAAGACGGCTGCCATCGGGACTTACTCCTACTCCCCAGGGCCCTGCTGGCACGGCCACCGATGACACAGGCGTCTGGGTCCGAGTTTCCAACACAATGAGAAGGTTTCGCTGGCTGTCGGCAACATAGACACGATCTCCGCCAGGGGACGCCGCAATGCCCGTTGGTTCTCCGCCAATTGGCACGGTTACGAGGTCACCTTCGGTGAAGTCACCCGGTACCCAACGTTTGAGTAGTGTCAAGGTTCCACTGCCACTATTCGTAATGAAAGCGAAGCTCGACGTAGGACGAACTTGGGCCAACGCAATAGCTGATGGGTTGGCGCCTGTGGCGTACTGACTCCTATCTGCAGCATTAAACCGACATCCGGTCCAGCGTGAACAGTTGGTGAAGCCGTAGGCGGATGACTCCCCGGCCACGGTTACCAGGGTTTGGTGCAGCGGTGCCCCATCGCGAGTTGCTGAAATGATGGCCTTGGGGATAGAACCTGGCCCCGGCCAGTTAACCGTGGATGCCCCATAGGAAAGCGGAGTTCCAGCCACATCATCGGCCGCTTGGGCAGAGCCGCTCATCAGCAGTACCATCGCACTGACAAGCACCGGAGTACCCAAGTGGCGTGTGATGTTCAGGTAGGTACGGCGCGACATCAAAAGGCCCTAATTGGTCGGACACCGTCAGCGACACTTACCGATCCAGTCGCTTTCGAGGGGATAGTCGAGGCCGACCAGGCAACATCGGCAAAGTAGTAGTCCTGAGTCGATGACCAGAACGATCCATCAATGCCACCAATCACCCCGCGCATTTCGATCATCGTGGTGAGTTCGTCAAGTGATGGCAAAGACCAGTCATCCTTACCACCCCCGCGGTACTGCGCTGCCAGACCAGCGGCCGATTGTGGTCCGCAGGCCTGCACAACCATGCGGGTGTTCATCCATCCGGTGCCAATCACAGTTCCTGTGGAAAGCAGTTGTTTGTACCCCGAGGCCGCCTTGGGGCACCATTGCGCAAGCGGATCCAGACGCTGCACAGCCGGCAGAACCCGCTGCCCCGACCGAGGAGCCGCCGCCATTTGGCGCTTAGGCACCGTCTGCACCACTGGTGTCGATCCGGGGCCAGCCCCGGCCTCGTTGACCGCGACCACTGTGATCACGTACTTCTTCCCGGCAGTGACCCCGGTGATACTGCACCCGAGGTTGCTGGTTTGACACCCCTTGGTGCGCGGGCTAGTCGACACGATGTAGGTGAGCGTGCCTGATATGGCTGCGGGCTCCTGCCACCGCACACGCAAACTACGTCGCTGAACACCCACCGTCACATGTTGTGGTGCCATCGGCAGATAGATGGCTCCTGAGGTAGACCAACCCGTCGGTGCGGCCTCCAAGTAACGGCCCCACCGTTGGGGTGCACCGGCGTCGTAGAAGACGATCCCACCACCTGGTCCGGTATCCCCAATGGCGCAAGGCACCGCTTCGCCGTCGCAGGTGGCAGCAGATGCTGACCCCGAACCAAACATGGCCGCTACAAAGACAACCCCGGCAGTTAGGGTTCCCACGACCCACATCGTGACCTCAATCCGATCAGGGTTTGATCGTGACCGCTTTGGCATTGGCACCGAGCTGGTTCAGTGTGACACCGTAGGTGACCGATACCCGGCAGCCGATTTTGTCACCTTTGTCGGCCTTCGCCGGGGTAAAAGTCCGGCTCTGTGCACCCGCGATCACCTGGCCGTTACGCAGCCAGTGGTAGCGGGTCTTGATGCCTGGCCAGGTGTTGCCCTCAGTCTTGCTACAGGTCAATGTCGACCCGACTTTGGGGTCTCCGAGAACTTTTGCTGAAAGTAACCTCCCGTATCCCGTCGAGATTGTGCCAATTTGCAAATTGAACACACCTGAAGAGGGGCTCACCACATTCACGAACCAAACATTGCCGTCCGCACCCGTGGCGAGGGCGCCAGGTGTGGAGTTGGCAGTGGAATTCGGATACCGGGCGAGTGCTGCTGCAACCTTGGCTCCAGGCACGGTGATGTTGCCCAGAGCGTTGGCTCCGGCCTCGTTGAACCAAAGGGTGTCCGCTGGGCCAGGAGTAATCGCCCACGGCTGTGCTGCGCTGGACAAGGCATAGGTTGTGACCACACCATCGGGTGTCATCTGACCGATTTTTCCGGCAGCACTCTCAGCGAAGTACAGGAAGCCGTTGGCTCCGGTAGTAATTGATCCGAGACTGACATTGGTCGCTGCAGTTGACGACGGTGTCACAGTGCCTGACGGGTAGGTCGTGACGACACCAGCCATGGTCATCCGGCCAATGAGGTTGGCCGCGGGCATTGTGAACCACAAGCTGTCCAGCGGACCAGCGGTGATCTCATTGGGAGTGTTCACCAGCGTCCCAGACACGACAATGCCCTCCACGCCCGCGGTGGGGATTGGGAAGAGGGTTATCACGCCAGCCGGCGTGATCCGGCCGATCCCGTTCGCGAAATCCAGGGTGAACCATAGGTTTCCATCAACGCCAGCGGTGATCCCCAACGGGTGCGATTCGGCCAGCGGCACCGGGTACAGCGTGATGACTCCGTTCGGTGTTACCTTGCCGACGAAATTGGCATAGAAGCCGGTGAACCACATATTGCCGTCCGGACCGGCAGTAATGTCGAAGAGGCCAGAACCTGATGTCTGGCTAGCATCGGTGGGCACCGGGAAGTACCGCACGGAACCCTTTGGCGTGATGACACCAATAGAATTCTTCGCGTTGTTTGTGAACCACATATTGCCGTCTGGGCCCGCAGCAATCGCATTCCCGCTGTATCCGGCCGGCCCTAGGTCGAAGGTTGTGAACTCCCCTGCTGGTGCTGCCGACGCTGTCCCGGGCAGCACCGCCGCTAGCAGAATTGCCGACACCAGTCCGATCGCTACGCGACCCACAATGTTCATCAGAGACCCTTTCCCCGAGCTGTGACCTGAGGAGCACGATTCAGCAGGACCCTTCGAGGTCAGACGCCAGCGAGCATAGTTCATTCGCAATGCCGTTCAGAGGAATGCCACTTACAGGTCCTTGGTGATCACATCAAGTACCGGCACTTCGGTACCGGTCGCGTGGTGCTCCTGTGCCCGAAAACCGAGATCTTGGATCTGCGTGATCAAAGCAGCAACCGACTTAGGCTCCTTGGCGCTGCGCAGCAGTCCAGCGGCAATGCGTCCTTTGGTTGCTTTGTTGTGATGACTGACGACGCTCAGCTTGCCCCTACGCTCCTGAAGTATCCGCATCTGCACGGCACGGTTGGCGCAGACCGTGGGGATCGGTGCGAGCCTTTCGTAAGCGCTAGAGCGCAGGTCAACGATGAGTCCTTGCTCAGCAGCAAGCACCTTGCCGATCACTGGCGCCCAGATTTGTGGGAGCGGCGCAAACCCCGGAATGCGACTGTCGGCGCTGAAGCGGTAGGCGGGTATCAGATCGCCAGGGCGCACCAGCCCCCACAATGCCGATGCGATCGCAATTCGCTCAAGGCCACGAACTTGGGCACGAGTTGGCAGTGACTCGAATGCAAGGGCCTCATAGAGCACCCCTGCGTACACGCTGATAGCCGGTGCCGTGGCAGCGTTCTTTAGCACCGAGTTTAGTTCGACAAGGTTTGCCTGGTTGACAGTGAGTCCCAGCGCCGTTTGTGCACGAACCGGCGAGGACGAGCAGAGCTCCACCAGGGCCGTGAACACTGCCCGTCGCGCAGGTTGAAGTGCCGGCCAAGACAGTGATGGCAGGGAGATCCGTGGTCCAGACTCCGGCGCACACTTGCCCTCCGACGGCGGCAGCAGGATCAGCACGTACCCACGCTATTGGGTGATCACACCTGCTTCGTTCACACAATCGAGTCCGAGCGCATACCCTTGACGAAGGCGCTGAGGGCCGAGATTCCCTGCCCGTAGGTCCACAGTTCAATAGGAGGTGGCTCGTTGGCGGATCCAACCGACGAGCAACTAGATGTCTTCATTCGAGCCCGACTGGACTTGATTGGAGTCAGCCTCGATGACCTGCCGGTGGACGATCCCAAGGCCCCCGCTGATCAAGTGCGCATTCTGGCCTCGTTACGCACCTTCCTGCGCCGGGTGCCGCCCGACATCAGCGCGTTCGCTATGGACAGCCAACTGCTTATTCCTGCCCTCTACCCAGCGCCACTTGGAGTCTGGACGGGCACAGAACCCACAGCAGCAGACTCCCGTGGCAGGGATACTCAGTGACTTCCAGCAAAAAAGACAGCGATCAAAGTAAGGGTGACGGGCGCTTCGATCGACGCGCATTCCTGCAGCGACTGGCACTTGCCTCGGCCGCTGCTGGAGGCGCCGCCACGACGCTCAATGCGGCTGCGGCCAGTGCCAGAAGCCGACCGGTCATTCACCTCTATATGGATGAATTCTCGCTCGATGCTGCCGGCGACGCGGAGATTGACCCCCTTGACCTGACCATCGCCCAGGCGGCAGTACGGATACGCAATGGATCGTTGACACCGGTCGACCTCGTCGAGCGCTTCTTGGCACGCATTGCAACGTTTGACGACACCTACCAGGCCTGGAATACCGTCCTGGCAGACCAAGCCCTGCAGCGGGCCCGACGCGTGAACGTCGGACCCAGGCAGCCTGCTCTCACGGGTATTCCGATCGCGGTCAAGGACAATTTCTTTACCAACGGGGTCCTTACTACGGCAAACAGCTTCATCTTCCAGGACTTCCGACCGACTTTCGATGCCACGGTCGTGACCCGCCTACTGAGATCGGGTGGCATCGTGCTGGGCAAGACGCAAATGGGCCCACTGGCAACCACGCGGGCCACTACCCCTGATGGCGTCATCACTACGGTCAATGCATGGACTCCTGACAACCCCGCGGTCTATCCCGGTGGGTCGTCAACAGGGTCGGCGACCGCAGTAGCTGGCCGGATGGCCACCGTGGGCATCGGCACGCAGACGGGCGGTTCGATCACCGTCCCTGCACAGTGTCAGGGACTAACCGGACTGAAACCAACGCTAGGCCGTTGTTCGCTCTTCGGTGTCATCCCGTTGAGCTACACACGCGACCATCCGGGGCCACTAGCCCGCGATGTCAAGGATGCCGCGATCATGCTGCAGTCCATGGCGGGTGCGGATCCAAACGACCTACGCACGCTGGGACTACCACCAGTTCCGGATCTGGTGAAGGCAGCCACACCGGTGCGCCGCAAGGGTCGTGTTTCCTGTCGCTGGCCCACTCGCCTCGGGGTTCCCGCCGATTACCTGGCTGGTACCGACCGGGAGAGCGAGCTGCGCCGCAACATGGTCGATACCTTGGCCAACACCGGCATCGAGGTCGTCGATATACGGCTGCCAGATGAGTGGTCGCTGCTTTCTGACTACGCGTTCAACAGTGTGCGGCTACCGGAGCGCAGTGAGCAGTTCCTCGAGTACCTGCGGGACGATCTGAAACTTTTCGGCGTGTCATTGGCGACCTGGATGCAGGGCCTGTTCGTAGGCGGTGACGAGTATGTCCGGGGACAACGCGCCAAACTCCTGCTCGCAGAGTTGGCGTTCAGTGACGTGTTCGCCGAGTGCGACGTGGTTCTCACTGAAGAAGCTGACCCTTTCGACATCATCGGGTTCCCCCTGCTTGCCTTTCCAATTGGCATGGTCATGGATGCCAAGGCCGGCACACTCTTGCCGGCCGGCGCGCTCCTGGCAGGCCAGCCCTACGCCGAAGATCGACTCTGTGCCGTTGGGGCGGCGTTCCAAGCAGTGACGTCGCATCATCGCTTGCGCCCACCCGATCCAGCCCCACCGCCAACCAACACGCGTTCAGGCAGCCGGCGCCTGCGCTTGAGCTTGGCAGAAGTCGAGCGCACCGGTGCGTGACACAGGTTCCTGACGAATGGCGCATCACACAACGCCGATAGTGAAAATACCGGACAGAAGTACCTCGGGGTGGCACACTCCCGCCATGTCATCAATCGCCATGCCCGCAATGCCCGCAATGCCCGCAATCCTTTGGTGGTCACCTCTGCTGGCCGCACTCGTCGCCTTCATCGTCAACTGGGTCTGGTTCGGGCCCAAGACCTTCTACCCGGCTTGGATGAGGGCCCTAGGCCGCGATCCGTCTCAACCACCAAACGGGCAAGTGCCGATGGCCCAGGCCTTCGGCGGCGTGGTCGTCGCCTTACTGGTGCAGGCTTACGGCCTCGCGCTCGTCATCGCACTCCGCGAAGCTTCCGGGGTCGACGTTGGCCCAATTCGCGGCATGATCATTGGAGTAATCGTCGGCGTTATCTTCGCGGCCATGCCTGCGCTGAGCCATCGACTCTTCTCTGGTCAAGGCTTCAAGGTTTGGCTGATCGAATGCGGTGGCGATGTCGCCGGCCTCGCGTCAATGGGGTTAGTGCTCGGGTTCTGGCACTAGCCCTTCGGACTCTCGCTGGAGCGAGCTTGGCTTCGCACTGTGAGTCGCTTGGTCAGTGGAAGCAGGGCCAGCATCACCAGAACGGTGCACAGCACCCCGATCAACGTTGCACCCAAACGTTCCTCCGCAACGACGTACACGGTCGAATCGGCACTCTCGAGCAGAACAATTGCCGGTGTTAGGGCAGCCGCGAACACCCAATAGGGGCGGCCCTGCAACAGAAGGATGAAGGCCCCGAGCAGGAACACGGTGCCCACGAGGTACAGCAGCGGTCCGTTGGGCACCACGAGGCCGACGGCGATGGCAATGACGAAACCAACGACAGTGCCTGTAGCCCGATAGGCCGCCTTTCGAAAGCCGTCGCCGAGTGCGGGCTGGAAAACAACCACAATCGTCAGGATGATCCAGGCCCCTGTGTGTCCCAGGTTCAGGTCAACCACAACCCAGGTGGTAACACCGACGAGGAACGCGAGCACCAGGCTGAATGCGAGGACTCGGATGGGATTGAGTCCAGTGTGGTGGCGAGCATGAAGTCGGTGTCGCAACAGGTAGATGACAAACGTCGCCCATGAAGCAGTGATCAGCGATACCAGGAACACATAGATTGGGATCGGCACACTGGAATTTACGGAAGTCTGAGGGACTGGAGACGAGACCAGAAACCCCAGGGAGATCACCGACATGATCAAGGCGTCATGCATCCCTACTTTGGCCGCATAGCCCCGTAGGAACGCGGCTACGGCAAGCACCAGCGCCGCAAGCCAAGGGTTGGGAGCGGCCCACTGGGCAAGCCCTGCGAGCACAGCCAAAGGCAGGGCAATGTTCAGCCCGGTTCGCCAACCGTTGCCACCAATACAGGCAAGGAACACGGCCATCCCAATCAGGGTGGCGACATTGACGCCCCCGTCCCAGCCCAACAGCGCCATGACGAGAGCTGGCGCAAATCCTGAAATCACCATGAGCACCACGCCCACAGCCAGTGCCTTGAACGGCTGCTGTGTGGAGGCCACGGAGATAGTCAACACCGGGGTGGCCCCAGATCGACGCATTCAAGGCAACGTTCACGGCAAAAAGGACCGCTAGAGTCAATTCATTGTCGTCGATTACGGAGGTGCTGATGTGGCAACGGTTGGGACACGGCGATTGCTCGCTTTCGCGCTACTGACGATGCTGTCACTAGCCGCCTGTTCAACTCAGTCGACGAACCAAGGCGCCTCCCCGAATGCGTCGCCCTTACCCGAGGCCTCTTCCTGTGCAGCGGCGGATACCTTCTGTATAGGCCTTGCCTTGGAAGTCGGTGTCGTCGATGACGCAGCATTTAACGCCGCCGCCTGGCAGGGCGTGCAGGAAGGCGCTGCTGCCACCGGTGGTACAGCCGAATACCTTGAGTCCAACCAGGACAATCCCTACGCAGCGAACATTGAAGACTTCGCCTCTCGCGGTTTTGATGTCGTAGTGACCACCGGCGTTGGACAGCCTGACACCACAATTGCAGCAGCGAATGCGCATCCTGACACCACCTTTGTCGCCATCAGTCAGGACATGACTGATGGCCCAGCAAATGCGATAGGCCTGATCTTTCGTGACGACGAGGCCGGCTATGCAGCCGGCTATCTGGCTGGTCTCATGACACAAACCGGCACTGTGGGTGCAGTGCTTGGCAGTGAGAGCGTCATTCCCCTGAAGCGCTTCGGCGAGGGCTACCGGCTTGGCGCGCTCGCCGCACGGCCTGATGCCACGGTCATCATGTCGTACAACAACGACAGCGCTGACTCCTTCGATGACCCTGAATGGGGTGCCACCACCGCAACTGAGCAGTTGGCCTCTGGCGCAGATTTGGTCTTTGGGGTCGGCGGATCAACAGGTATCGCCGCGCTCGAGGCCGTTGCCGGTTCCTCAGGTGCAGGAACCTCACTGTTCTGTATCGGCGTCGACGTGGATCAATTCCAGACCGTGCCGCAGGCAAGACCTTGTCTGCTTTCCTCCGCCGAGAAGAAGATCGCGCCGGGTGTGAGCGAGCTGATCGACCAGATCCACGCCGGTGGTCAACTTGCTCAGAACGTTGAAGGCGCCGTAGGCCTAGCGCCGTATCACGACCTGGCGTCGCAGGTTCCGGACAGTGTCAAACTCCAAGTTGATGAGGTCATCGCGGGCCTAGACGATGGTTCGATCGATACCGGTGTGACATTCTGAGCATCCCGGTACATTCGGGCTTCCATTGACGAGAGGGCGCCGGAAGATGCATCAGCAGATTCCACACAGTTTTCCCGAAGGTATTGAAGCCGACTATCGCCATGTGGAGAACTGGTCTCGCATGTTGCAGGTCAACGACGTGCTTACGGCACGACCAACACATGAGGAGCAATGCCTACAGATCGTACGTTGGGCGGCTAGCACAGGGTGGCGAGTCAGACCCATGGGCGCGTTGCATACCTGGGTACCAATCCTGCTCGAGGATGCCGAACGCATCGTCTTGATCGATCAGTCGGCCATGACCGGCCTGGTTGCCTTTACTGAAGAGCCGGTGCCCGCTGTGACTGTCCATGCCGGTACCACCTTGGCGGAGGCCACAGCGATCCTGGAGAGTATCGACAACGGCGGTCGCTGGCCGGCACCTGGCTGGGGCTGGCCAGACTATCCGGGCATCCCAGATGTAACGGTTGCCGGCATGTGCGCAATCGGTGCGCATGGTGCGGGAATCCGTACGCGCTCCGACCAAGAAGACCTCTTCGGGACAGTAAGCAATCTCATCGTGGGATTCCGAGCCATCGTGTCTGAGGAAGACGGCTATGTCATTCGCGACTTCACGCGCGATGATCCTGATGCCTCGGCATTCCTGGTGCACCTGGGGCACGCCTATCTGCTTACTCTTTGCATGCGGGCGGTGCCCAACTGCATTCTTTCTCGGCGCGTGGAGTACCCAGACTGGACCGAGTCCTTTGCCGAGCCAGGTCCTTCACTGCCAACTCAGAGTCTGCAGTCGCTTGTCGAGAAACATGGTCGTGTACAGCAACTGTGGTTTCCCTTCACGCAGACGCCGATCGTGCAGCACTTCAGCGAAGAGCCCGGGGAACCGACAGTCGAAGACATAAACGTCACGGCACCGTTGACTGTACGGCTGGCACCAACCCTGCCAGTGGCCTTCACCACTGCCTTCGGATCCACACTCAAACACATGCCATGGCTCACACCGCTAGTGGAGCGTGCCACGCTTGCAGAGATGCGCCACCTGTCTCCCCCGGACCACGTCTGGCATGGCACTTCAGGAAATGTCTTGCTATACGTTCAGCACGACACCCTGCGCGTGATCAGTCTTGCGTACGCGATTTTGGTCAAACGTGATGCAGTGCAGGCAGCCGTGCATGCTCTCGGGCACACCTTCAACGACATGTTGCACCGTTATGCGATGTCTGGCTTGGAGCCAATCAACAGCTGTTTGGAGATTCGGGTAACTGACCTTGATCGAGCTGATGCCGTCGGTATTCCCGATGCAGCTCCTGTCGTGCTTTCACCCGCACGTGCCCTACCTGGAGCCGAGCTCGAGCGTGCCATTTGGTTCGACCTTGTCACCGTCCCTGGGTCAACCGGTTCGAACACTTTTTATGTTGAGTTTGAGACCTGGCTCTGGGAGCACTTCTCTACACCGGGCACCCTGCGGGCGGAGTGGTCGAAAGCTTGGGCGTTCGGCCCAGATGGCCCCTGGACGAATCCCCAGGTCATCGACCGCGTTCTGCGATCGTATGACCCTGACGGCACCCTCGCGACTGCAAACGCAGTCCGCGACACCTGGCAACGCTACGACATGGCTGGCGTCTACGGTTCACCAGTAATGAGCAGGATCTTCCAGAACTCGTAAAGGCGAAAGGGAGCCAGTCATGATCGTTTTCTTGGGTTTCGCCATGATCGCGGTGTTCATGTTCTTGATTCTGACTAAGCGGTTGACGCCGGTCATCGCCCTCATCCTGGTGCCCGGCGTGTTCGCGGTCATCGCGCAAGCCACGGGTGTCGCCAACGTCCCTGACGGAGGTGTCACTGGCGCGATCATGCGATCAATCAGCGATTTCGCTCCGACTGCGGCCCTTCTGGTCTTTGCGATTATCTACTTCGGACTGATGATTGACGTCGGTCTGTTTGATCCATTGATCCGCGGGATCTTGCGCATGGTCGGCAACAGCCCAGTGCGGCTGGTGGTCGGCACCGCCGTTCTCGCCACTGTTGTTTCCTTTGACGGCGACGGTTCGACGACGTTCATCATCACGGTTTCGGCGCTGCTACCCATCTACTTGCGGTTGGGGCTGAGCCCGGTGGTGCTGACCGTCGTCGCGTGTATGGCCAACGGTGTGATGAACATCGTTCCCTGGGGTGGTCCAACCATCCGCGCCGCAACCGTGCTGAATGTGCCGCCTGATGCCTTGTTCCTTCCGATGCTGCCTTCGATGGGCGCGGCAATTGGCATGGTTCTGGTCTTTGCCTTCCTGCTGGGACGTGCGGAAAGTCGTCGCCTGCAGTCAGCAGGCGTACCCGAGGGGCTGCTCACCGCCCCTGGTCGTCGGGGGGGCGGCGCGGCAGTCGCACTCGATGCAACGGCACCTAACGTAGACGTGGCTACCGGCCTCGACCCGAACCGGGCGACTTTGCGCCCGAAGTTGATTTGGTTCAACTTTGGCCTGACTGTGGTGCTGCTGGTCATGCTGGTGCTGAATGTCCTGCCTCTCGCCCTGCTGTTTATGGGAGCCTCGGCAATTGCGATCCTGGTGAACTTCCCCACCAACGTTGCCGACCAGGCTGAGCGGATCAAAGTCCACGGCCCCGCAATCGTGTCAGTCGTCGCCCTAGTTTTCTCCGCCGCCGTTCTAGTGGGTGTGCTCGATGGAACCGGCATGGATTCGGCAATGGCGAACGCCATCGTCGAGCTGGTGCCACCGGAGTTAGGCCCCTGGTTTGCCGTCATTACGGGCCTGGTGAGCATCCCCATGACGTTCATCATGGGCAACGATGCCTTTTACTTTGGCGTGCTCCCCGTCTTGGCTGACGCCGCTAGCAACTACGGCATCACAGCAGTGGAGATCGGTCGCGCCTCTATCGTTGGCCAGCCGGTCCATATGACCAGTCCTCTGGTGCCGGCGACCTTGCTGCTCATATCACTGGCCAGTGTCGATCTCGCCGACTTCCACAAGAAGGTGATCTGGCGAGGAGCGATTCTGGCGGTCCTGATGCTTGGTGTAGCAATTCTGGCTGGAGCCGTACCTGCCTGAGGACAGTGACGCTAGAGTCCGTCTCCATGCGCGCAACTTACTTGTTCACGTCGGTCGTTGCTTCGGGAGTAGTCCTTGTAGGTGCCACCGTCGCCTCAGCTGCGCCGATCAACATCACAGTTCCCGAGGTGACCGGAACAATCACCGTAGGCTCGCAACCATTTCTTCCGCTGTTGAATGCTGATGAGACCACGCTGTACGTGTCGAATGACCAGTCGAGCACCGTGTCAGTCATTGATACCGCGACGAACGCGGTCACCGCGACGATTCAGGTTGGCCAGAACCCGATTCCGCCGGTCCTGAATCCCGCCGGAACCCGCCTGTACGTGAGCAATCTCGGATCTAACTCAATATCAGTTATCGACACTGCCACCAATCAAGTGATCGCCACAATTCCGGTCGGCGAGATGCCCTACACGCCGACGATCAATCCATCCGGCACACGCATGTACGTCGCGAACAACGGGTCAAACACGGTGTCCATCATCGACACCGCCCTGAATCGCGTGATCGGGTCAATCGCCGTTGGCGCTGGCCCGAACACCATGGCAATGGACGTCGCCGGCGCGCGGCTCTACGTCCCGAACTACACCGCTGGAACAATCTCAGTCATCGACACCGCCGCCGGGGCTGTCGTCGCGACGGTAGGAGTCGGAGCGAATCCCTACCGTCCGACAGTAAACCTCGCCGGAACACGCGTCTACAGCGCCAATAACGGTTCGAATAATGTCTCGGTCATCGATACGTCAACGAACACCGTCATCGCCACTATCCCGGTTGGTGAGGACCCGTGGGATGCGACCCTGAACACGCAGGGCACCAGACTCTACGTGACCAACTCAAACTCCTCCAGCGTGTCTGTGATCGACACTGCCTCAAACCGTGTCATCGCCACCATCGGCGTCGGAGACAACCCGTACCCCGCCCAGGTCAACCTGCGGGGCACCCGCGCCTACGTCGCCAACCAAAACACAGTCGGGACAGTGTCTGTCATCGATACGTCGACAAACACGGTCATATCTACGGTGACCGTCGGCAGCCAGCCCAAGTCCGGCGCCTTGAATCGGGCAGGCACCACGTACTACGTGCCTAACTTCGGCAGTGGCACCATCTCAGTGGTTTCCCTACCTAGTGTTCCCGGAAAACCCACGCGCGTGAAAGTGTCCGCCGGCGTCGAGTCAGCCAATGTGAGCTGGCAAGCACCTGCTTTCCCTGGCGGCGAGCCCATCACTGGCTACCGCGTGACTGCCTTCCCGGGTAAGAAGATGTGCTTGACGACGAAGACTTCCTGCCAGTTCACCGACCTCACCCCTGGGACGACCTACACCTTTGGTGTCGTCGCCCAAAATGCGATCGGGTTCAGCCGTCCGGTGATCTCACATCAGGTCTCCGTCTTCAGCGCGGAAAAGTAGTCCTTCGCTGACTAACGGTCAGCCATATGCAACCAACAGCGTGATACTGCGGTGAAAGTCCCGTCACGTCCCGATGCTGGCACATGCAGCATGAGCTCAAGTGGCTCACGTGGAAACGTCGCAGTTACCAGCACCCGGTATTGGTAACCGATCCGTTCGGACATATCGTCTCGAACCACGTTGCGTTGGAAGCAGCACCGGGTGATCCAATCGCTCCGGTGAAGTTCGTCTGGCTCAGGTTCGTCTTCGACAGCTGAGCAGACGTCAACGTGGCGCCTGTCAAATTCGCGCTCGTCAACACCGCATCTTGCAGATTGGCCGCAGTCAAGTTAGCCCCCGTCAGATTTGCGCCCATGAGGTTTGCACCGCTGAGGTTGGCGCCCAGAAGGTTCGCGCCGCTGAGATCCGCGCCTTGGCATTGCTGACCACATGGCGCGCCATTGCTGCTCGGAGCCGAAAATCCGGCCGACCGCACCTCGGCTCATTCCTTCACTTGCCCCCGCTGACCCAGTGATGGTCGCATTCGCCATGCCCCGCATGGCCTGGACACGACCGCTGAAATCGAGCGCTTAAACCAGCCGTATCCCCTTCGACCACTACCGATTTTCGCCCTGGTGCTGATCTTGGGCAAGCTCACCGCACTGCAACCGGCCTGCTACCCCTCGGCACCAGATCGATCACTGAAGTGGCTACAGATCCTGACCGCACGT
>JAGWVT010000129.1 GCA_018970765.1 Actinomycetales bacterium | reverse complement strand
CCTGGGGGACCCGAGGCACGACGGGAGGCCTCCCGCCGCACCTCGGCTTGAAGAGACCGCGACTAACGGTGGACACTGCCCCGGGCCGACAGGCCCTCGATCTGGGAGGTGCTCACCGGGATGACGTTCGCCCAGACCTCGGTGAAGTGGTCCTGGTTGGCGGCGAAGGCGTCGGCGGTGACGTAGTTGGCGACGCCTTGGGCGTCAACCTCGTACAACTCGCCGTTGCGGTTGCCGTCGAGGACCCAGAGGAGGGCGCCGGGCACGGCCTGCGCCAACTGGAATTGCATGATCGTCTCTTTGGTGAAGGTAAGCCCACCCTCAGAGATCGCGTTCCAGTTCACGCACCCGGCCTGGTCGGGGGTCACCCATGAAAGGACGCCGCCGGCCTCGACGCCGAAGGTGGCGCCCGCGATGCCGGTGTCCTCAAGGCGAATGTAGGTCTTGTGACGCGCCACGGGGCAGAAGGCGTCCGGGGTGGTCGTGGCGAGGCCCGTCTTGAGTTCGACGGTGCCGGTGCCGGGCCGGACGAGGGTGAGGGTGCCCTTGGTGCGGTTCTCGATCATGACGGGGGCGAACGGCGAACGCGTCGGCGCGGTGGTTGAAGGCCGGGCCGCCGAGGACGGTGCCGAAGCGGGCGCCACGGCAGGCGACGAGGCCTGAACCGGTGCCGCTGAAGCAACAGGTGCAGTGAGCGCCGGCGCACCTCCCGAAGATGAGGGAACGCGCGCGGGGGGAGAAGCGACGACGACTGGCTCAGAGCCACCGATCACGACTGAACCAGCCGCCGGTTGGTCCACGACAACGGTGCCAGAGCCCACCGAAACGGTTGTGCCGTCAACAGTTACGTTGAAGGCACCAGTGACGTCAGTACCAGCGCTTGCGACGGTTGTTGGAAACAGGCCATCAGTGCGCTCGATACTGATCGGTGAGCCGGTGAAGCCAGCAGGGATTTTGACGAAAATGGTGCCAAGGGTAGTCGGGTCGGTGAGGCCGGTCGTTGATGGGGCACGTCCAAGACCAAGATTGATCAGGCCACGTGCCGCGTCCCACGCCTGCTGAAGAATGACCGGCATCGGATTAGCCTCGGCGGGAGCAAACGTGCTTCCCGACGGCGCATCCACGACCTGAACGCCTGGTGCGGTTTTGAGATTGACTTGAACACCGTCGACCGCACGGCTTCCAGGTGCGACCGCCACACTCACCGCGGCGATGCCGTCAGAGTCGCGCGGACCGACAGTCACGTTGAGCGAGGCAGCCTGGTTCGACCCACGCCCGCCCAACGCACGAGTGTCGATGGTCGCGGAAGTTTCCTTGCCCGTTTCTGCACCCCAGACGTACAGCCCCGACGTGGCACATGCTGAGCTTGAGGAGGGCGCGCAGAACGGGCCAGTCTTGCCGTAGTTGTACCCAAGCAAACTAAAATCAAGAATGTCAACGTAGCCTGACTGGTTCATGTCGGCAAGGGCGTTCCAAGCCCCATCCGTCGATGTCGTGTGATACGCCGGGCTAAACGCCGTGTAGTCCGCGACATCTACCTTGTTGTTATTGTCAAGATCACCCTCGCGGAGTACGAGGCCAGTGACATCTCGGAACTGGCCCGCGGCGAAGGTTACGTTGAGAACGACGACGCCGACAGAACTCTTGCCCTTGACATACACGTCGTAGGTGCCAGGTTCCAAGTCAATCAGGTCGTCGGCAAACGTCGCGTCAATGCCGGTTGCCCGCTTGGCCGAGGTCATCGCGTATTGCATGTCCGGCACCGGATTGCTGGACACCTGCTTGACCGAAGCCGGCGAGCTAGTGACTGTTCGGCGGCGGGTCACTGGTGACTGCGAACTCGTCGTCGCGAAGGTTGCCGACGTGTCACGTTGACGCAACTCGACAACCAGTGGCTGGGCGAACCGCGCCTGAAACTCGGTGAGGGCAGACGCATCAGCAGACGTATCAACATCTGCATCCAGTACCGGCGGGCGCCCTTGCAGCAACGCGCCGATCTGGAGTTTGGCCGGCTTGGCACGCGTCACAGTGGGCAAACGATCAAATTCACCAAGTGGATCATCAGTATTCGCGGTGTAGTCATGAACAGGATCCGCATACAAGTCGTCGACGAAAATACCGGTTGAGAGGGCCGATTGCTGTATGACCGTGGTCGGCAAGACCTTCATCCGGCCGGTACTCGAGTTGCCGCCGAAGGTCACGTCGGCAGTTTCTGGCGTTTGGGATGTTCTGACTTGGAAGCGAAGTCTCGCAATCTCGGTGCTCGCTGTCAGAAGCGTGCCCGACGGCACCTTCAGGTGCAGCGAGAGCACGGCAGGGCCACCGCTCGACTCGTTGGCAGATGCAACCTTGTCGGTGCCGGTGGAGACGGCGTAGACAGTCCCGCTTTCCTTGGCCAACACCGCGTTCGTCGTCACCGTGGTGCCAGACCCCGTGTCGATCGATGCCGTTCCAAACTCAAGTTGCGACTTGTCAAATTCGATATCGACGTTAAAGACGTCGGCCTTTTTGGCGTCGGCCTCCGCCGTAACCGCGCTTGAGCTAGCGTCAACAATAACCTTGACGTCGAGATACCGGCCGTCAACCACTTGAAGCGCTCCGCTGCCGTTCGCCACCCACGTCTGACCTGAACGAAGATCGTTTCCGGCAAGGAATTCGTCGGCGGCGGTGCCTGATGCAAGCGGTGAACGCGCCTCAAGGGACACGCCGACCGTGCCTCGCACCTTATTGATGAGCGGGGCCGTCGCGTCCCTCACCGGGTTACCCACGACAAAGTTCCGGCCACGTCCGGTACCCGGGAGGGTCTCACTGGCTTCGACCGTTTGGATCGTAATGGGCAGTCCGGCTGCGTCAATTTTGCGGAGCGGACGGACCCAGAACGTGCCGACGACCTTGCCCGCGGCTTGCGCAAGGACGGTGTCGTCGCCTGCAACGTTTAGTGTGATCGTTGAGACTGCAGGGGTGCCCGTTGTCGCGCGACGGTTGTCGGTACCAGTGGCGGTCGCGCCGGCTATGTCTGTATCCGCGGGACTTGTCGTCGAGACCGAAACGGCGACGCCAGTACCGGCAACGACTGGTGCCTTTGCGCTATCAACCAAGATGAGGTCTGCGTCGTTGTAGGTGATCGTTGTACGAACCGTATTGACATACTTCGCGTCGGTCGTATCAATTAGATACTTCACCTTGATCAAATCGCCAACTCGAATTACCTGATTGCTAGTAAGTTGCGGTTCCAGTTTGACGTGGACAGTCGTAGGCTTCACAACAACATCGCCAACGGGACTCGTAATGTATGTGTCCGTTGCAACCTGGAAGCGAGTGGTCGCCACACAGTTCGCGTCGTATTCACGAATACCGATCGTTGGCGTCCCAACGGTGAGTTGCTGCGTCTGGTCGGTGGATGCGCCGTTGTAGTTCGGCCGCACCCAGAAACGCCCGACCACTCGCTTCACGGCGGTGCCTGCACGCAGGTCGAGAGCGGACCCGTCTAGGTTCAACGTGATCTTGTTCGTGCCAGCACCAACATAAAAGTTGTTTGTGGCGTCAGCTGCGACACACGAACCGGAGTTATCCGCCTTCTTGGACGTGAATGACCCAAACGCCGGATCGGTCGCCGCGGGCTTCACCACCGGCGCAGTTGCCAACACTTTGGT
>JAGWVT010000040.1 GCA_018970765.1 Actinomycetales bacterium | reverse complement strand
AGGCACCTCGGTTGCCTCCGCGCATGTGTCAGCCGTCTTAGCTGCGCATCTATCCGCCGGCACCGCCGCCGGTCAGGCACGCCAGGCGGTGCTCGACAATGCCCGACCATTTGCCCTTGGTGATAACTGTGACGGCTCCACCGGGCAAACCTCGACGGATGCAACGCTGTGTGGAACCGGCATCGTCAGCACGCGTTCTCTCACCGAAAGCATCGAGTCACCCGCACTGTTGCAAGCCCAGGCAGCCTGCACGCCCACAACCAGTACTTCTGGGTCATTCACCCTGCTCACCTTCACCACGGCGGGGACCTGCGATTGGACAGTGCCGTCCAACCTCACCACGGTCGAATACGTTGTCGTCGCCGGTGGTGGTGGCGGAGGTGCGGGCACCGGTGCCTCCGGTATCGGCGGTGGTGGCGGTGGTGGCGGCCTGCTCATGGGGCGAATGACCCTGACCCCAGGTGCGGTGATGCCGGTGGTTATCGGAGCCGGTGGTAGCGGCGGAACTACCGGCGGAACCGCTGGCACCCGAGGTGGTAGCTCGTCGTTCGGTGGTGTCAGTGCAACCGGTGGGGGTTGGGGTGGCAATACCGGCGCGGCTGGTGGCAGCGGCGGCTCGGGTGGTGGTGGCGGTGGGGCAACCAGTGCCGGCGGGGCCGGCACCTCCGGGCAGGGTTACGCCGGTCAAGCCGCGGGGACCGCGACAACCGCATACGGCGGTGGCGGTGGCGGTGCCGCTGAGATCGGTGGCTGGACTAACTACGCCAATGGCGGCCGTGGCATCAACGCAATCGACTTCGGAGGCGTTTTCGGCGGCGGTGGCTCTGGCTTTTGGGGGTCGGGCACGAGCGCCGGTGGCGCTGGCGGTGGCGGTAACTCGGCCAGAACCCTGGGTGGTGCCGCAACTGCTGGCACGGATGGCACTGGTGGCGGCGGTGGTGGTGGTTATGCGAGCAACGGCGCCAAGGGCGGGTCAGGTGTGCTGGTCATCCGATACTTCACGGCCACCTGCACCCCGGCCAGCACGATGGCCGGTCACAACCGCCTGATCACCTTCAAGACAGGAAGTTGCTCTTGGACGGTGCCACCTGCGATCACTTCGGTTGACTACCTGATCGTCGGTGGCGGTGGTTCCGGTGGTGCCGGCAACGGCGCAACCCTGACCGGACTCAATGGTGGTGGTGGTGGCGGTGGCGGCGTGCTCACCGGCACGCGAACGCTCACCCCAGGTGCGGCGATACCGGTCGTTGCCGGTGTCGGTGGATATTGGGCTAGTTACGGCAACTCCGGTGGTTCGGGTTGGCCATCAACCTTTGACGGCCTCACGGCCCTGGGCGGCGGTGGTGGTGCAACCGGTGGTCGCGCCGGTGCGGCTGGATCATCCGGCGGTGGCGGTGGTGCGAACCTGCAGGCAGGTGGCGCCGGGACAACCGGTCAGGGCTTCGCCGGTCAAACCCCCGGCGTGAATGGCCAGGGCGGCGGCGGTGGCGGCAGCGGTGAGGCCGGTGGCACCGACGGTGTCGGTCAAGGCGGCGACGGCAAGACGTCGTCCATCACCGGAACCTCCACCTTCTACGGCGGTGGCGGTGGCGGTGCTGGCACGAGTTCCGGCGGCGGTGATGGTGGCGGCGGTGCCGGCGGAACCAGTTATGGCGCGGGCGGCGTTGCTGGCACCAACTGGACCGGTGGCGGTGGTGGCGGAGGCTACATGTCCTTCGGTGCCTACGGTGGTAGCGGCGTGGTCATCGTCTCCTATCCGGCCGTCTACTCGATTGCCCTGACCACTGCACCCGTAGGCGGTACTGCCGGTGGTCTGCTGGCAACACAGCCGGTCGTGGAGATGCGCGACTCGGCAGGCAATTTGGTCTCGGACGACAACTTCACCCAGATCACCGTGAGCGTGAACAATGGCGGCACGCTCGGCGGAACACTGACCCGTACCGCTGTCAATGGCGTCGTCACCTTCACCAACCTCACCCTGGGCAATATCGCCGGAACGAACTACACCCTGACCTTCACGTCGAATTCGCTGCCGACGGCACGCACCACGACCGCGACAACCACCGTGACGAATGCCGCTGCGTCACAGCTGGTGTTCACCACGCAGCCCTCGACGTCAAGTGTTGCCGGCGTTGCATTCGCTCAGCAGCCGGTGCTGCAGCTGCGCGACCAGTACGGCAACAACGTCACCACGGGTTCAGATGCGACGGCAGCCATGTCCATCACGCGCCTTGGCGGCACCGGCACCCTGCTGGGCACCACGTCAGCCACGGCCAGTGGCGGCGCGGTGAACTGGTCTGGGCTGAACATGACCCTGGCTGGAACGGGCAAGACATTGCAGGGTACTGCGACGGTCGCTGCGGGTTCACTTACGGCGACCTCTAGTGCGTTTGCCATCACCCCGGGCCCCGCCTCCACGGCAACCTCCACGGTTACCGCTGCGACCGCATCGATCACCGCGAACGGCACGAGCACCAGCGCCATCACGGTGCGCCTGTACGACCAGTACAACAATGCGTTGACCAGCGGTCCGAACACTGTCGCGCTCACCACAACACTGGGCACGCTGAGCACGGTCGTGAACGTCGGCAACGGCACCTACACCTCGACATTGACCTCAGGCGTGGTCGCCGGCACCGCATTGGTCTCGGCAACGTTGGACGGCAATGCGATGACTTCGACGGCCTCGGTAGCCCTCGTGCCTGGACCTGCCGGCGGAATCACGATCGTCAACGGCACTGGTTTGTCAGCCACCGTTGGCACGGTGGTAAATAGCTCGGGCACCCTGCGCGTGAAAGTTGTGGATGCCAACGGCAACGGCCGCGCCAATGAACAGGTGACGTTGGCGGTCAGTTCCGGGGGAGGCAGCCTGGCAGGCGCACCGGTCACGGTGACCACGGGCAGTGACGGCACCGCCGTGGTCCCGAACTGGACTCTGGGTACGACCGCTGGGAGCAACACCGTCTTGGCGACCCTCGTGTCGAACACCGCCATCAAGGCCACCATCAGTGCGACCGGCACTGCCGGGGCGGCCACCCAGGTCACAGTGACCTACACGGGTGGCACCTCGGCACTGTCCACACGCGACATGACCTCAGGCACGGGCACCCAACTGCGGGTCTCGATGCTGGATCAGTACGGCAACGTCAGCACCGGGTGGACCGGCACGCTCACGCTCTCCTCCACCGCGTATGCGGGAACGATCACCGCAACCATCACCAGCGGCGGCCTTGTCGATGCGGTGCCGATGACTCCGACGATCGCGGGCACCGGTCGGGCGATCACGGTCACTGCGGTCGGCTCCGGTGGCTCCCCGTCCTTCGCGTCGCCGTTAACCGGGGCCAGTGGATTTACGGTGCTGCCCGGGGCACTTGCCTCGTTTGCTATCACCCAATCCGGTGGCACGACACCGCTTGCCTCGCCGGTTAACGTCGGCAGCGCATTCCAGGTGCGGCTAACCGCTCTGGATGCGCAGGGCAACGTGAAGACCGACTGGACCGGTTCGGTGGTCCTCACCTCGAACGCATTCGCCGGGACGTTAACCACATCGATCACCACTGGTGGCCTGCGCGACTCCATCTCCATCACCCCCACCGTCGCCGGCAGCAGCCGCAGCATCGCGGCCCTGGGTGGCGGCGTGAACAGTGCACCGGCATCGGCACTGTTCACCGTCAATCCAGGTCCGGCTACCGGGATCCGGATCGCTACGCAACCGGTTGCTGCTGCCTCGGGTTCAGCGCTCGCGACGCAACCGGTGATCGAACTCCTCGACGGTTACGGCAATGTCGTCACGGCAGGTAGCGGCGCAACCACCGCAGTGACCGTTACCGCATCCGGTGGCAACCTCACCGGCACGACGACCGTCACTGCCGTGAATGGTGTTGCCACCTTCACTAATCTCACCTTTGCCGGCTTGGTGAACACCCCGTACACGCTGACGTTCACCACGCCAGCACCGGTTCTGACGGTCACCTCGCAGCAGATTCAGGTCACCGGTCCGGGGCCGGCCGTCAAGCTGGTGCGCACCACCACCTCACCCATTGCCAGTGCCTCTGGAGCGGCGTTCGCAACAGCACCGCGCATTGAGATCCAGGACGCAATGGGCAATGTGGTGACAGGTGACAGCAGTTCGATCATCACGGCCGCCCTCACCACTCCGGCGGTGCCCAACCCGGTGCGTGAATCCACGCTCGGAACGCTCACCGCGACGGCCGTCAATGGCGTTGCCACCTTCCCGGGCCTTGGTTTGAACGGAATCAGTGGCAACAGCTATGGCTTCACCTTTAGTTCAGGTGCGCTCACCACTGCGGCGCTGAGCGTGACGGTGACCACCGGCCAGGCGGCCGCGTTAGCCCTGGTGCAGGACGCCACGACAACTGCGACCGAGGCGGTGATGAGCCCGGCCGTCTCGGTGCGTCTTGTTGATTCCGGCGGTAACGCTGTGTCGCAGGCCGGAGTGGCGGTCGCGGTGCAGCTTGCCAGTGGTGTGGGTCTGGGTACTGGATCGTTGACGGGCGCAACGGCAACCACCGATGCCACCGGCCTGGCCACCTTCAGTCCACTGCGAGTGTTCGGTGATCCAGGTACCTACAAGTTCACCTTCACCTCCAGTGGCCTGACATCTGTTGCCTCCTCGAACTTCACCATCACCCAAGGCACTGCCGTGGTCACATTCACGCCAGTTGCGTCGATCAATTTCGGTGCGGCACCGATCCAACTGACCTCGACTACTACCCCATCGGGCTTAACCGTCACTTACACAACGAGCACGCCCACCATCTGCGACGTCTCTGCCACCGGCACACTCACCCCACTGCTCGTCGGTGCCTGCAAGGTGACAGCAACCACGACCGCAACCGTCCGGTACCCAGCAGCCTCGTCACCAGAGCGCACGGTCAACGTGCTCGCTGTCGTGCCGGGTCAGCCAGCGGTGGCATCCGTGGATGGCGAGAACACGGCCATCACGATTACGTACACCGCACCAGCATTCACCGGTGGCGCGAGCATCACCTCGTACACGGTCGTGGCGACACCCAAGGCACCTTCAACGGATCCAGTTGTCACCAAATCCGACTGCCCTGCGTCGGGTAGTCCGCTCACCTGCCAGATCACTGGGCTGGTGAACGGTACGGACTACACACTGACTGTTGCAGCGGCAAACTCCGCCGGATTAGGTCCCGCCTCCTCGGCCTCGCCAGAGATCCGCCCGGCCACCAACCCTGACGCCGTCACCAACCTCAGCGGTAGCCGCGGCGTCGGATCCGTGACCTTGAGCTGGACCCAGCCGGTGAGCTTGGGTGGCGGCACCTTTGTGGAGTACGAGATCGCCTACTGGGAAGCACCCTCGGGCACCAGAACTGCATGTACCGCGCCGGCCTGCAGCCCCTACCCACGCACAAGCCTGTCGTCGACAACAACCACGGTCAGCGGACTGACGGCTGGGGTTGATTACAACTTCGAAGTTGTGGTGGTCACCATTGCCAGTGGCGTCACCAAGCGAAGCGTTGCCGTCGTCACGCAGCAGGCGCCCTTCGCGCTGCCGACGGCACCACGAGATCCGGACGTTACGAAGGGCAGCAACGGTAGAACCGCAGTGTTCAGCTGGACCGAGCCCGTTTCCGATGGCGGCACCCCATTGCTCGCTACGCCGTACGTGGTGACCGTCACCTCGGCAACACCAGGAGCCGCCGCCGCGACCTGCGTGTTCGCCAATGCAACGGATCGCTTCTGCACTGCATCGAATCTCACCAACGGCGCGGTGTACGACTTCAAGGTCCGAGCAGAGAACCAGGTGGGTCTTGGTCCATATGCCGCAACAACGCCGGCCTACACCGTGCCCAGCGGCGACTCGTCGCTGGCGAGTCTGACGGCCGCAGCCGGTGGTAGTGCGGCCACGCTCTCACCGAGCTTCACTAGCGGCACGCTCGCCTACACGATCACCGTGCCCTACCTGTCGGCAACCGGCACACTCACTCCAACCCTGAGTAACGCGGGGGCCGCCATTGCGGTCAACGGTTCGGCACTGGCCTCCGGTGCGACGACCAATGCGATTCCGTTGACTGCCGGTGGTGACACGGTGGTGACCATCGTGGTGACCGCGGCGGATGAGGTCACCACGACGACGTACACCGTGACGTTCCAGCGGGCCGCACCACCCACCAAACTTGCCGTGACGACTGCACCCGTGGCTGCGGCATCAGAGTCGCTATTGAACCCGCAACCGGTGATCGCCGTGCGTACCGCTGCCAACCTGCTTTCTGGTGACTCCAGTGCGCCGGTGACCATTGCCACCTCAGGAGGTGAACTGCTCTGCAGCGGTGGGGGTACCGCCTGCCTAACCGTCAATGCCGTCAATGGGGTCGCAACTTTTAGTGATGTGATCTTCGCCGGCCTCACCGACGTGACCTACACGCTAACGTTCAGCTCACCGAACCTCACCAGCGTCACCGCCAACATCGCACCAACCGGAGCCGGTCCGGCTGCGGGGATCGCATTCATTACGCAGCCATCACTTTCCACCCAGGCAGGTACTGCCTTCGCGCAACAACCAAGGGTCGCGATCCTGGACCGCCTCGGTAACACGGTGACCTCCGGTGTTGACGCAACCAAGACCATCAGCCTGACGTTGACGACCGGAACCGGCACGCTCTCTGGGACCGCGGCTCAACCCGCGGTCGCTGGTGTTGCGACCTTCACCGGCTTGAGCATCGACAAAGTGGGGTCGAACAAGGTGCTCACGGCATCGGCGACCGTGGGTGGCAGTGCCCGCACCACCGTCACAAGTCCGCAGTTCGCTATCACCGCAGGCCCGGTTGCCGCACTGACCCTGACACCGGTCGACACCAACGGAACGACCGACACCAGCAACTTGGTCTCTGGTGAGTTGCGCTTGCTCCGTGCCACGGTGCTCGACGCCTTCGGGAACACGGTCACGACGGCTGCAGGCACGGTGGGTTTCATCCAGTCCAATAGTGGAGCGGGATCCGGGACTACCGCCGGTCTGCCCGCATCGGGTGGTAGTGCCGAGTCAGTGGTGCTCGTCGACGGCATTGCCACCCTGCCCATCACCGGCCGACTTGCTGGAACGGTCACCGCGCAGGCAACGTTCACGCCGACCGGTGGACCGGTCGGCCCGGCGGGGAGCGCAACCGTGACGGTCGTGCACGGTGCGGCAGCCAAGATCCAACTGACCCCAGCCCCGACGCTGATTGAGTCCGGGCAGACTTCGACGCTCACGGCAACCATTCAGGACACCGTCGGTAACCCCGTGACCTCAGCAACCGGCAGTTCTTTCCAGATTTCCCTCGTGCAAACCATGGGTGCAGGCCTGGTGACCGACATCACCGTGACCTGTACCAGTGGTGCTGCCTGCCGTATTGATCCCACCGCAGGAGTGGCCACCAAGGTCGTGACGGGTGACAAGGTCGGCTCAGTGGGCATCGAGGCCACTGCGACCATCAGCGGTCAACCGGTTTCTAGCCCCACAATCTTCCTCACCGTCTCGGCTGGTCTGCCTGCCTCAATCGTGCTGACGGCAACGGGCTTGACCAACGGGACACCCAAGACGCTGGCGTCGGGGAGCACAGCCGTGCTCACCGCAACCCTGCTGGATAGTCGTGGCAATGTCGCCAACACCTCGACCGACACCGTCACCTATGAATACGTGACGAATACCGGCACGATCACCGGCCTGGGGAGTGCTGCCGCAGTAGCTGGTGTTGGCACGCGCAGCGTGGTGGGTTCCTTGGTTGGCCCCCTGACGGTGCGGGCCAAGAGCACGATTGCCTCAACGCTGCTGGTGAGCAACGACCTGGGCTTCACGGTGACCCCGGGCGCGGCTGCGAGCCTGACCATCACGACGCAACCCAGTGGCGGCAGTGTTGGTTCGGCATTGACCAACCAGCCGATCATTCAAGTCCGAGATGCGGCCGGCAATGACGTGCCCACCTCGGGCATCACTGTGACGGCAGGGCTGGTGAGCGGGGCAGGGTTGAAGACCGGCACGGTGTCCGGTGACATCAGCCTCACCGACACCTCAGGGACCAGCACCTTCGCCGCCGCGGGTGTAGTGGGTGATGCGGGTGACTACCGCATGGAATTCACCGCACCGGGATTGACGCCGGTACAGTCGGCGACCTTCACGTTGACCAAGCAGGACCAGACGGTCACCTTTACCGATCCGGCTGGAGCGATCTACGGCGATGCTCCGTTCACGGTCGCTCCCACATCAACCTCGGGCCTGGATGTCGCCGTCACCAGCCTGACCCCTTCGATCTGCACTGCGACCGGCACGAATGGTCGCACCATCACGATCGTTGGCGCGGGCCTGTGTCAGTTGCAGGGTGCGCAGGCTGGCAACGGCCGCTACAGCGCGTCAACCGCGGTGACGGCATCGTTCACGATCACCAAGGGCACCCAACAACCGTTATCCCTCACCAGTCCCAGCACCGTTGGTTTCGGTGGTCAGATCACCTTGAGTGCCACCGGTGGTTCGGGAACCGGTGCCATCAGTTACGCGGTCTCCCCGGATAGCAATTGCACGGTCGCGCAGGTCGGCGGCGTGTGGGTGTTGACGCCGGGTCCAGCCGGATCGATCTGCAAAGTCACCGCCACCAAGGCCGGTGATGCCAACTTTGACGCCGCCTCGTCGTCGGAGATCACCATCAGCGTGGCTAAGGCCAATCAGACGCTCGCCTTCACTTCGGCTGTCCCCGCACTTACCCCACCCGGTGATACGTACACACCCGTCGTGACCTCGACGAGCGCTGTCACCTCGGCGGCAACGGGCCTAGCTCCGGTGATCACGGTCAGTGCCGCTTCAGCGGGAATCTGCTCGGTCAGTGGCTCCGGGGTCGTGACCTTCCTGGCCCCAGGAACCTGCGAGATCCTGGCCAATCAACCAGGCAATGCCAACTTCGAAGCGGCAACACAGGTCACCCAGACCCTGACGGTTGCAACCCGGACCCAGACCATCACCTTCCCCCAGCCGGCCGACGTGAAGTACGGGGCACTAGACCTACTGCTTGACGCGACTGCCACCAGTGGATTGCCCATCACCTATCAACTTGGGGCGAACACCACTGGCTACGGCACCGCATCGCCAGCATGCTCAGTGTCCGCCACGGGAACGGTGCAGTTCACTGGTGCTGGGGCTTGCGAGATTGTCGCGACGCAACCCGGTGGTTCGGGCTACGCCGCGGCACCATCCGTCACACGCACCTTCACGGTAAGCCCGACCCTGCCAGGTATGCCGAAGATTCTGACGTTAACTGGTGGCAATAAGACCGTGAAGGTGGAATTCCAGCCACCGATCTTCAATGGGGGTGCTGCGATCACTGCCTATGAAGTGATTGCAATTCCTGTCGCTGGCGGCGACACCGTCATTAACTCGGCCTGTGCACCATCTGGCAGTCCACTGAGCTGCACCATTGCCGGTCTGATCAATGGCCGCACGTACATGATCAAGCTAGCGGCGATTAACAGTGTTGGCACCGGACCCCACGCCACCGGTGCCGACACCGTCTCACCAATCGGCCCGGATACCGGCTCACGTGGATCCGGCGGCACAACAACCTCGCCGACCACGACGCCCATCGTGGACACCGGGTTCAATCCGGAGGCCGCAATCAGCGCACTGCTGGCGAGCGGCAAGTCACGCGTCATGATCAACGGAGTGCCCGATCTGAACTCCAGCGTTCGTCCCAGCGGTAATCGCGGCGGATTGGACATCAATGGTCCCGACTTTTCGCTTGAGGTGACCACGACCTCACCCACCCGCCAGCCACTCGGCCTTAACTCCCGGGATGCGCTGATCGGGGAGGTCCTCGGCTGGATCGAAGTGACGGCTACCGGCTACGCGCCGGGCACCTATCTCGGAGCCTGGCTCACGCGACGCAGCACCGCCCGATCCGCAGGTAGCGTCACCACGGCGGTGACGGCCGGTGACCTGCAGACCATCTACCTAGGGCAGGTTCAGGTCTTGGCCGCCAAGGATTCGCGGATTACGTATCTGGTGCCCAAGGGCACGAAGATCGGCGACTACATCCTGCAACTCAATGGACTCAGCCTGGATCGCAAAGTACGCAGCGCAAACGTCGATGCCGAAATCGTCGAGCCACCGCTACTGCGTCAGGCCTGTCCGTTCCCGAAGAACACCGCACGGATGACCAATGCCTGTAAGAAGTCCCTCCAGGCTCTCGCGCGTCAGATGCCCAACGGGGTTACGGGTGTGCGCATCACCGTCATCGGTGTTGCGCACGGTGAGACATCAATGGCCTTCCGCCGCCAGATCGCGCGTGAGCGTGCAACCGTGATCCGCAATTACCTGAAAAGCTTGGGCGTCAAGGGCACCTACGTGCGGTCCGGGATCATTACCCGCAAGACCCCGGTCTCGGCAGTGAGTCGACGGACCGTCATCATCCGCAATGGCCGACCGCGACCAACCGTGGTCATCACCTACACGCGTTGACCAAAATCCGCATCACCCTCAGCCAACCAGCGGCTCCAGGGGTGATGGGTTCAGTTTCACCGCACCGCTCGCAGTCACCTGGTAACCGTCCTCTAGCCAGGGCCCAATCGTGCCAGTGAGGAGGGGCGTCTGCGGACTATTCCTTGATTGCGTTACCCAGCGCCCAGGTACCGGACGTGGTCATGGCCGGACCCTGGCCTTGAAAGACACCGGTGAGGCTCGTGAAGGTGTTAACGAACGTGCCCATGCCGGGGCCACTTGCGGCACCCGCCAATCGCAGGCGCACGCCCGAATAGGTTTCGACATTTCCGGCACTGCAGGTCGGTTCACAGGTGTTGACGGACAGCGTGCCGATGCCACGGGCCCCGTTCATCGTCCACTTCTGCCAGGTGATGTCGCTGAAATACACCCCAGCATCGGCGCAGGCAAGGGTGATCTGCTTGGGCTTGTAGTCCAGTCCTCCCTGGCAATTCACGATGTAGGTCTTCTTCGGATCAGGTTGCTCGGCAGCACCCGCCTGCCCAGCGATCGCAACGGTCAGTATCGAACCAACGGCGAGTGCCGTCAGCGCAGTAAACATTCGCTTCATCCCAGGATTGTCACATGCGTAAAGCCCGGATCCAGCTACCCTGGAAGGCCTTCACGAAACCCTTACAACAACTCGTTGACGAGCGACTCAGCGTTCCTAGTGATCTTGGAAGTGCAGTCGCAAGCAAGTGGGAAGGGCTTAGCGGTGATACTGCGGGAACTCGCACGAACAACGGTTGTTGGCGCGATCTTGATAGGCACGGCAAGCGGGTCGGCGCAGGCGGTTGCGCTCACGCCCCCGCCGGCGCCAACAGCGGTGCAGGTCACCCCTGGCAAGTCCCAGGCCACCGTCAGCTGGACACCGGGTGCGGTGACCAGTGATTCCGCTGGAGTGACCGGCTATGTCGCGACCGCGATTCTTGCGGGCGGAGCCCCCGGACCTACCTGCTCGACGCCCGCAACTCAGACATCCTGCACGATCGCAGGTATTGGTGGCACCATTCAGGTGACTGTCCAGGCCACCAGCGACGCAGGCAACAGCGCTGTCGCGACTAGTCAGCAAGTCCTCGTGACCAATCAGTTACCTCCGGCCTCACCCGTGAACGTGCAGGCCAGGCTTGGTGCGAATCCTGGTGAAGCCGTCGTGACCTGGCGGGCAGGTGTCGCAGCGTCGGACCAGTCTGCACCGACTTACGTGCTGGTGACCGCGTCACCGGTCAACGGCCAGGGTCCGGCAGGCATACCAAGTTGCGGATACGTCGATCCTTCGAAGACAAGGTGCACTCTCACGCAATTGGCACCGAACACTCGCTATACGTTCACCGCGACTGCAGGCAGTTCCTCAGGTGAAAGTCAACCCGCACCCTCCGGAGCACTCACCATCCCTGGCTGGCGAGTCACCACACCTATTCAGGCAGTGCTGTGTTCTGGCAGCGAGTTCGAGCGGGCGCCCGTTCGAAGCGTGCGCCCTACGCAGGTGATCTTGGACTGCGATGCCTACGGTCCTCAATATGGCGCACCGCTAGTGCGCACGATTGATGGCATCACCTGGGCAAGTTGGACGAGGAGTCGGGCCATCGGTCAAGGGGTCCTGCACTGGCCAACCGCTGTGCCCTGCACCCAAGGCCAGCCGCTCAATAACTGCGGCATTGTCGTCACTGACTACCCGGTCACCATCAGACTGCAGAATCCGCAGCCACTGAACGCATCGCGCAGCAGGTTCACCTTCACCGAGGTTGGAGTTTTCCCGTCAAGTCCTGGACCGGCGGAATGCCAGACGAGCTGCTGGAGCGTGCCACCGCGCGTGGCCTATCAGTAGGCGCCTAGGCTGTTGTTTTAGGGAATCTGCAGCTCGTCGTGAACGGGAGGGTTTATGCGCCGGTCAATTCGTCGCATCTTTATTGGCGTCACCGCAGTTGGCCTATGCGCCACTGGTGTCGCTGGAGTCGCCCATGCGGCCACGGAGATCACCATGGACTTTGGCGCGCCAACCCGCACGGTGATCGATAGTGGACCGACAGGGTCAAGCGTGGGTGATGTCATCATCACCACTGGCGACGTGCTCCAGAAGGGCACGGACAAGCGCATCGGTTATTACACGACCAACCAGACGACGGTCCGCGCCGATACCAGCACGGGCAAGGTGATCCGCAAGGTAGACCTGTCGATAGTGCTCCCCAAGGGTTCCCTCTTTGCCACGTCGCTCATTCGTGCGACCGAAGGGTCCCCGCCCACGCAGAACATGAACTTCGCCGTCGTTGGCGGCCTAGGGAAGTACGCAGGCGCCCGTGGCACCTTGGTGCATGGACCGGTCGCCGAGCAAAAGACATTCGCGGTGGCAATCACCTTGCTCCCGTAATGGATTTCCACCACACAACGGAATTGTGCTCAGGCAACGGGATACGCTCCCGGCACGACATGGAGAAAGGAAACCTCATGAAGGCATCCACGAAGACTTGGCGACTTGCCGCACTCGGCATCGCAGCCGCGTCCGCAATCGGTCTTGCCGTACCGGCATTGGCGATGGGTTCGGGCAACCCTTTCCTAGACATGCAGACCGGGGTTACCTACACCGTCTACCAGCCCACATTCACAGCTGGTCTGAAGTTGCAGCATGTGGGCCCCAACCTGATGAGCAGCCAGGCCGGCGCGGAGCAGAACATGCTCGCTACCTATGGCAAGGGGAACGGTCGCAACATTGACATCACCGAAGGCAATCCGATGAATTCGGATATCGCCCAAGGGCCACTGGTGAAGACGGTCACCATCCAGGGCCGCGCAGCCAAGGTTTACGCCTACTGCGATCCGACTTCCAACGCGACTTGCACGTTGAATGACATCGGCAAGTTCGGTGGTCATATCGAGGTCACGCTGCCCGCCAAGGCAGGACTGCGGGAAACCATTGTGCGCATTGAGACCATCCAGCCAAAGCCGATCTCCGGACAGCAACTGATCAAGGTTGCCCAGAGCCTGCAGCCAGTGCAGTAATCACAAACAAGGAGAAAGGCCCGCGACCATCTGGTCACGGGCCTTTCTCCTTGTTTGAACGTTGAAGTCGTGCGTACTACTCTTCGACTCGCCGTACGGGGAGAATCTGCAAACTGACAGGTTCGGAGGTGGACGATGTACATCCTGCTGGCACTTTCCAGCGCACTCCTGTGGGGAATCTGGGCATTTGGTGTAGGCCGATGCAGCAGAAAAGTCTCTGCCTGGATGGTGATCCTGGTCAGTGAAGGCTGCGCGGCGCTGATCTACCTGGTGATGGGTCTAACAACGAACGATCTCATCATTGACAGTGCAGACCTCGCACCAGGGATTGTTGCCGGATTCCTCAATCTCGGCGGCAATATCTTCCTGCTCGCTGCCTATGCACGCGGCAAACTCGGTGTTGCCGCGGGTATCAAGCCAGCGCAAGTACTGATCCCGCTGAGCTACTCGCTGTTCATTGGCCAGCAACTTGAGCCATTGGTGGCTTTTGGAGTGGCGGCGATTTTGGTCGGACTCACATTGTTTGGATTCTCCAGCGCGCGCATTGGCGCCGCGGGAGGCACTGATCTCAAGCAGGTCTTTCTTGCGGTCGGTGCTGCGGCCTGCTACGGAACCGGCAACGTCGTGATGGATATCGGCTCGCGAACGAGCGTCTACGGAACGCTCATGATCGCGATGATCCCGATGCTGACCGGTGCGGTTCTCCTCGTTCTCATTACCCGGTCGTACTCGCGGCTTGATCGACAGACCTTCGGCATTCTGGTCGGCGCTGGTGCAGCGCTCGGCCTTGGCGCAGTTGCCTTTTACACCGCGTCCGACCTGGGCAACCTTGGTGTCGTAGCAGTGCTGGGTTCAATGAGCCCCATCATCACGGCGCTCCTGGCATTCGCGTTTTTGAAGGAGCGCCTGTCTCGAATGGAGATAGCCGCTCTTGCGGTCGTCCTGGTTGGAGCGTCATTGGCAATTGCCTGACTCGCCGCAGTCTCGGTCACCTCAAAGGCCAAGATATCTGTGTCAACAAGTCAGAATGGTGGGTTGACTGCCCTAAGACGCGGATCTAATCTCCTGGAATGACGCGACTGGTCACAATCATTGAGGCAAACGCCCGGCTACCTGAACTCCTATCGGAGGTGGAAGCCGGTGAAGACGTTGTCATCACTCGGAATGGTCAAGCCGTGGCACGGCTGATCAAGATCGCTGACCGCTGTGGCGTACGTCCAGGCTATGGAAGCCTGCAGGGAAAACTCTGGTTTGCGCCCGACTTTGATGATCCGTTGCCGGAGTTTGATGTCGTCCACGGCGGATCATGATGCCTCGCTTCTTGCTTGATACCCACGTTTGGCTCTGGTGGTTGGAGAGCAGGCGAATATCAGTTCAAGCGCAGCAGATTCTGGACGATGTTACAAGCGACCTAATGGTGTCAGTAGCTTCGGTTTGGGAGTTGTCAATCAAAGAGATGAAGGGACGTTTTCGAGCGCCCAATAATCTATTGGAGTGCACCTTGGCGAGTGGATTCGGCATTCTTCCCATTCGCTGGGAACATGCTCGGCGCACTGTGTTCCTACCAAATCACCACGGTGACCCGTTTGATCGACTGATCGTTGCGCAAGCCTTTGAGGAGGATCGCGTTGTGATTACCCGAGACGAGAGAATAGGTGAGTACGGAATCCCGGTCGTGCCTGCCTAGTTTGGGTTGAAGCGATCATCTAGGTGGTCCATTGGTCGGAACCTGACCGGATCGGTTTGCGCTCTCTGATGGTTGACTCGCTGTCGTAGAGTCACGGCAGGACCGATGGGAGTCGCGTGGACTCCGGCATGGGGCGCGGTCGCGAAGGGAACCAGCATGCGCGACAGTCGATTCCTCCCCCTGACCGCGGAAGAGATCGTTGCCGCTGCAGCAATTGCACGGGCGGCCTCACCAAACCCCGAATCGCTGCGATTCGCGGCCATGTATACCCACGAACCGGACAAATGGCAGCTACGTGAGGGTGCACCCGTCTCGCGCCAGGCCCGCGCCCTGCTTGTCGATCGCTCGGATGGTTCCAGTTGGGACATGGTCGTAGACCTAGACGCCAAGTCAGTGCTGCAGTCCGACAAGGTATTGGTCGGTGCCTCGCCGGTATTGATGGAAGAGTTCATGACGATTGGCGAGAAGATCAAAGAGGACCCGCGCTATCGCGAAGCTCTCGCTAAGCGCGGTATTCAGGACCTCAGTCTCGTGCAGATTGATCCCTGGGCAATCTCCAATGTGCCAGATGTTGATATTTCGCAGGGGCGTCTTTGCAGTTCGGTCTCTTACGTCCGACACTTTGAGGACGACAACGGCTACGCGCACCCCATTGAGGGCGTCGTTGCCATTGCGGATCTGACGACCGGTCGAGTGCTCGAGATTTTTGATTACGGCGTCAAGCCAATGAATGAGGAGTGTGCCAACTACCTCCCTGAGTTCAATCAACCCCTGCGCGACGACATCGCCCCCTTGAGCATCACGCAACCCAATGGTCCCGGGTTCAGCGTCAACGGGCATGAGATCACCTGGCAACGGTGGCGGCTCAACGCATTCCTGACGCCGATTGAGGGTTTGGTCATCCAGGGGGTGGAGCTGCGTGACGCAGGTGAATGGCGCACCGTCATGCACCGCGCCTCGCTCAGCGAAATGGTCGTGCCGTACGGCGAGACCGACCCGAATCACCTTTGGCGATGCGCCTTTGATGCGGGTGAATTTGGGCTCGGCAAACTGGCCAACTCGCTGACCCTTGGGTGCGACTGCCTGGGGGAAATCGTCTATATGGACGCAGTGCTGGCATCTGAGACTGGCGAGCCGCAGACCATTCGCAACGCGATCTGCATCCACGAAGAAGACGACGGCATTCTGTGGAAGCACACTGACTGGGTCACTGACAAGGTGGAGGTTCGCCGGTCACGTCGCCTGGTAGTCAGCTCGATCTCCACTGTTGGCAATTACGAATACGGGTTCTTCTGGTATTTCTATCTGGACGGCACGATCCAATTCGAAGCCAAGCTAACCGGTGTCATGCAGACCAAAGCTGTGGAGGCCGGCGCCCCAGATGAGCCGGGTACTTGGATTGGCCCGAACCTGGTGGCCACGATCCATCAGCACCACTTCTCCTTCCGCCTCGACATGGAGGTGGATGGTTGGCGCAATCGTGTGTACCAAAGTGACGTCTACGCTCCGCCCGTTGGTCCAGGTAACGAACACGGCAACGCAATCCGCGTGAACAAAACATTGGCGCAGACCGAAAACTCCATCGACGGAATGGTGTCACCGCAGTCTGCGCGCACCTGGGTTGTCGTCAGTTCAGACCACCGAAATGCCTGGGGTACGCCCACTGGCTACAAACTCCTGCCGGGTTGGGCCAACTCAACGCTCTTCGCGCAGTCTCCGTCGCATGTCGCCGCCCGAGCCGGCTTCGCCAAGCGCAATGTCTGGGTGACGCCTTTTGACCAAGGGCAGATGCGGGCGGCGGGTGACTTCCCAAATCAGAACCGCACTGAGATGGGCCTTCCTGCCTGGGTGCGCGAGGACCGCTCAGTGGTAGATACCGATGTCGTGCTCTGGTACAACCTCGGCGTCACGCACATTCCGCGCGTTGAGGACTGGCCGGTCATGCCGGTCGAGCGAGCTGGCTTCATGCTCGTTCCAGTCAATTTCTTTGATCGCAATCCGACCATGGACGTGCCACCCAGTGAGCCCGCTGCCTGTCACCAGCCAGGCAGCCAGGGCGAGGCGGAAAACTGCCAGCACTGAGTTCGGGAAATCTCTGACCGGAGGGGACTTAGCAGGGGACACTGTGTCCCGGTGAGTGAACCACGGTGAAGCCATGGCCGCGGGGAACACGGGTTTGATGGCGCCGCAGGCCTTAGGAGGGTGCATGACAGCAGGCCTCGACCCGTACCAACCGCTGGCGCCCTTCGAAATGCTCATCGGTGGGGAGTGGGTTGGGTCCCCGCAACAGTTTGACGCCGTCGATCCAAGTACCGGCCAGACCTGGACTTCTATCCCGGAGGCCCAACCAGAGCACGTTGCCGCCGCCGTCCACGCCGCTCGCAAAGCCCTGCCCGATTGGCGCGGGCTGGCGCCGGACCGACGACAGGAAATTCTCTGGCAGATCGCCGACCGAATGCAGTCACCGGACATCGATATCCCCCTGCTACTGGCTACTGAGAACGGTCGCCCGATTCGCGAAGCAGCAATTGCCGACATTCCAGCGTCAACGGCGATTTATCGATTCTTCGCGGGGGCGATTCGGTCGCACCGCGGAGCGACTATTCCGGTGTCGGACTCGAAATCCTTGGTCTACACCCAGCGCGAGCCCGTAGGCGTTGTCGCTGCCGTGCTCTCGTGGAATTCCCCGCTCATTACCCTGGCCAACAAGATCGCGCCAGCACTTGCTGTGGGCTGCACCGTTGTTGTGAAGCCTTCCGAGTACGCATCGGCCAGCGTGCTCGTCTTCATGCGAATGATTGAAGACCTCCTGCCTCCTGGTGTTGTGAACGTGGTCACGGGCACGCAGGCTGGCCAAGTCCTTGTGTCACACCCAGATATCGACATGATCACGTTCACGGGTGGACCCAGCACGGCGCGATCCATCCTGGCCAGCGCAGCCGCCACCATCACACCGGCACTCATGGAACTTGGCGGCAAGAGCGGGCTGATCGTTGCGGAAGATGCCGACATCGACCGCGCAGTGCAAGACGCACTCCTAGGAATTTTCTTGGCAAATGGCGAAGCGTGTATCGCGGCGTCGCGTCTGTTGGTGCACAGGGACGTCTACGACGAATTCCGTGAGCAATTTGCGCAGACAGCGGCCAGCATCAAGATCGGCGATGCCAAGGATCCCGCCACTGAATTGGGGCCGTTGGTGTCTGCACGCCAACTGGCAATGGTGACTGCACATCTTGAACGTGCTCGTGAAGACGGCGTGCAGTTCGTGACAGGCGATGAACCCATCACCTTGCCCGAGCACTTGGCGGATGGCTTCTATCTTCGCCCGACCCTGTTGGAAGATCTGTCTGGGGCCTCGCGCATCGCACGTGACGAAGTCTTCGGCCCAGTGACGGTCTTGGAACCGTTCAATTCCTATGACGATGCAATCGCGCGCGTGAACGGCACAGACTATGGACTGGCTGCCGGCGTGTGGACGAATGACCTGGAGCGCGCACATTCGATCGCCAGTCAACTGCAGGCTGGGATCGTTTGGGTCAACAAGTGGTTCGACCTGCCTGCGGGTATGCCTATGGGTGGTGTTGGCAACAGCGGGTTCGGACGAGAACTCTGCGTTGAGACGCTCGACCAGTACAGCACCATAAAAGCCATTGACGTCGATCTGGGCGCAGGTCGCCCACCATTGTGGGGACTCACATGATCCTGACCTCAATCATTGCCGGCTCTTCGGCACCAACTCAAGATCGTGCGCATGAGACATCCTTCAGTCCGTCAGATGGTGCTGAGCTCTTCACGTTCGCGCATGCCTCCATGAGTGACGTTGACGATGCTGTAGCGGCAGCTCGTCGTGGCATGCAGATGCCGCAGTGGAGCGACATCACACCTGATCGCCGAGGTGAGTTGCTGTGGCGGGTATCCACACTCATCGAAGAGCATGCCGAAGAACTTGCCATGATGGACACCCACGATGCTGGAATGCCGATGGGGATGTCCAAGGGAGTCAACGCACCCTTGGCCGCGCAGGTCTTTCGCTACTACGCCGGCTTCGCGACGAAAATCGAGGGGCGCTTGTCGCAGGTGTCGATTCCCAACACCCTCCACTACACCACGCGGGAACCAATTGGAGTTTGTGCCCTCATCACTCCTTGGAACGTTCCGCTTGCCATTGCGGCCTGGAAACTGGCGCCGGCGCTAGCGACCGGCAACGCGGTCATTCTTAAACCAGCGGAGCAGGCACCCTGGTCAACCTGGCGACTAGTGCAACTCTGTCACGAAGCCGGGATCCCTGGAGAGGTCGTGCAGGTGCTCTTTGGTGGTCCTGAGGTAGGTCAAGCCCTCGTTCGCCATCGCGGTGTCGACAAAGTCTCATTCACCGGGTCCACCGAAGTTGGTTGCCAGATTGTTGCCGATGCAGCACCCACGCTGAAACGCGTCAGCTTGGAACTGGGCGGCAAGGCCCCAAGCATTGTCACCGCGTCGGCAGACATGGAACAGGCCGTCCTCGGGAATCTGCGCGGCGCTCTGTTCAACAGTGGCCAAGCCTGCGGTGCATATACGCGCACTTTTGTGCAGCGCAGTCGTGCCGACGAATTCGCCTCGCGTATCGCAGAAGCGGCCAAGGTCATGCGAGTCGGGGTTGCAGCCGACGAGAGCACTGAGCTAGGCCCCCTCATCACCCGCGGTCAGGTCGAGCGTGTCCTGGCCTACATCGAAGGTGCGCAGGCTGAGGGCGCCGAACTTGTCCATGGTGGCCGCCAACTTCGCGATGGCGGTTTGGATCACGGCCACTTCTTGGAGCCAACGGTCTTCACAAATGTCCAAGACCACATGCGGATCGCGCAGGAGGAGGTTTTCGGCCCGGTGATCTCGATTCTGCCGTTCGACGACATGGATGAAGCTGTGGCTCGCGCTAATGCCAGCGACTACGGGCTTGCTGCGGTGGTCTGGACGAAAGACCTGGTTCTCGCCCACACGATGGCCAAGCGCCTGCGGGCCGGCACCGTGTTCATCAACCTCCTACCGTTGATCGATCCAGGCGCACCCTGGGGTGGTTTTGGCCTCAGTGGTTGGGGCCGCGAAATGGGTGCGTTCGCCATCGATGAGTTCACCGAGCCCAAGGGCGTGTTCGTCGGCCTCGAGGCGTAGAGCACGAACAATGAGCACGCACACTTGGCAGGTGCAGCAGGGCCCACCCCTGCACCAAACACCGCACCACGAATCTCCCAACAGTGTGCTCGGGAAGGTCGCACTGATCCTGCAGGCCTTTTCGACCGACGATGACTCGCTCACAGTGTCTGAACTTGCCCGCCGATCTGGCGTCCCGAAAGCATCCGTGCATCGATTGGCGCAGGAACTTCTAGAGCTCGGCTTCCTTGAACGCGATGGTGCGTCCTACCAGCTTGGCATGCGCCTGTTCGAGATAGGTGCCCGCGTCCCACAAACCCGCGCACTTCGCGAGTCGCTACTGCCCTTTATGCATGCCTTACATGCCGCAACACGGCAGACGATCCATCTCACCGTGCTTCGGGGTACCGAAATTGTCTTCGTGGAGCGGGTCAACGCGGCTGGCCAAGCTCCGGCTCGTTCGAAACTCGGCGGTCATTTGCCGTTGCACTGCTCGGCGACCGGCAAGGTTTTCCTCGCCTTCGGTCCCGAGGGGCTGCTGGATGCTGCGATCGAGGGTGGGCTACCGCGCTTGACCCCCAACACTGCGGCCACGCCAGCGCGGCTGCGAGCCCAGATTGATCGAGTGCGGGTGGACGGGTTCGCCATTGAGTGCGAGGAAGTCATGGAGGGTTTCTCCAGCATTGCAGTACCTCTATACGGGCCGGGGAAGACCTTGCAGGCCGGCCTTTCGGTCACTGGAACCTTTCCACAAACGGATATTTCGCAGTTCACACGTATGCTCCACATGTCCAAGGACATGATCGAAACCTCGCACGCGATTCGTTAGTTGTTCACTCAGCGGAGCACGTGACGCAAAGTTCTGAACATATGCGAGTAGCCAATTCGGCGGTCGCTGAGATTTTGTCTCGCTGAGCAGGACATTGACCATTCCAATTTGTGGAAACTCGCGGGTAACCCCGAACGCGGTGCTTCAATGACGCAGCCGTCGGTCCCGACGTCGACGCTCTGAGAAAGGTTGGACTCCATGGCCATTGCGGGCGATGAAGCAACAGGGAAGACAGGCAATCTCAAGGGCTCTCTTGGCGTCTTTGGCGTCATTGTCATGGTTGTCGCGGCGGCAGCTCCGCTGAGCACCATTGGCGGCGTCGCCCCGGTCGCCATCATCGCGGGCAATGGGCCAGCGTTCCCGATCATGTACGTGGCGGCGGCCGTCATCTTGGCGCTGTTCGTGGTGGGTTTCAACGCCATGACCCCCTTCGTCAAAGAGGCGGGTGCCTTCTACTCATACATCACCCTGGGGCTGGGTCGAGGCCTGGGCCTGTCCGCGGCCTACATCGCGATGCTCACATATATATGTGTGGAAATCGCGGTGATCGCGGTCCTCGGTGCCGTCTTTGAGGGCCAGATCGTCTCGATCGGCGGTCCGGACCTGCCCTGGTGGCTCTACACGGCAATATTCCTGGCCATTGTGTTGTTGCTCGGCTACCGCAACATCGACTTCTCCGGCAAGGTGCTCGCGATCTTGGTCATCCTGGAGATCGCCATCTGCATGGTGCTGGTCATCGCCGTCGT